>CAJTOB010000019.1:19414-45697 GCA_910578035.1 uncultured Muribaculaceae bacterium | reverse complement strand
ATCAATGATGCGAAGCTGTTTCATCCATTCTTCCGTGCCATTGCGTCGGCTGTCCAATGAAAGGAGACCTTTATTGACATCATACAGATAGCGGTATACCTCTTCAAAGAAGCTCTCCGGGCGTCTGGCATTTGCGTCAGACAGAGTGCTGCGCCTGGGAACAGTTTTAATTCCGACATGATGCAGTTTACGCACCTCAGCCGTCATGGCAGTCTCTATCTCACGCAATGAGTCGAACCGCTGTATCACGGCATAGAGCATCGTCAACAAGTGAGTGAAGCCGTCAAAAGTCGGGGCGGATTACCGTCTTTCCAACGATGTTTTCCCAACAGTCGCCCTCAACACTGTTGGCGAGTAAGGGTAAAGAGCCCTCTTCTTCCCATTCCTCGCGGGGAGTGACATCAAAGGTAACTTCACCTCCACAACCACTGGACGGAAGATTGCAGAGGATGTCGAATGCCTCCTTGTAGCCGGTAAGACACTCTGTCGATTTCTCGTTTCGGTGCGTATGTCGCAGAGCTTCAGCTATCGCTTTGAAGCCAACCGCCTTGAATAATTCCTGAACTGTCATAATTTAAATACTTATTTACTGTACGCTGCAAATTTAGATCGCAGGTGTCCCATTTGGCGATACACCTGCAATAACTTTATAGGTTTTCGGCATATGCTCCTCATTATTACTATAAATCAGACAATTATATTATACCAATATTTCGAGACGCTAAGATGTCCGCCCGCAGAATTTAAAATATTATAATTCTCGATGAAGCTTACGAGTGTCGGGATTCGGGATATGATGTCATCTTGCGATGGACTTTGGTAACGGACTGCATCAGTTTTAGTCAACTGCAACACCAGTACATATTGAAGAAATTCCTTGTATGCATTCCATTCTCCATTCCATCCGGCATTCTCCAGAATAGGCTTTAGTCGTTTGGCAAAGTCAGCAACAATTCTTTCCTCTTCTTTTTCTCGTTTCTGCTCTTCCCGTCTGATTATATTATACTTTTCTTTTTGCTTCTTATCTTTTTCTTCTATCGCAGAACCTAATAACCCATAAACTTTTGGAGTTCTAATAAGACCTTCAACTATACCATCAATCATGATATTCAGTTCGTTGGTTGAGAAATCGCGACCTATTAGCTTTTCTTCATAAAAACTTCCTGCGCTTATCCCGACTACAACATATTTGAATGCCGGCACTTCAACTCTTTTGCTTAGATATTCAATCATTTCAGTGCGAGACTTCCCGTTTGCTTCATTCGGATCTAATTGATTGTAATCGCCTCCGTCTTTGACGGCAAACGTTATTTGGAATACGTTTTCATCAATTCCAGGTAGTGTAATTTCAATCCAATCGTCATCATATCCTCCATTCCGGGATATTAGAGCGACCGAGCCTATTGATCTCTCGATTCTTGCGACCAAGCCATTCCATAAGTTTTCATCAAAATGTTTGCTTTGCTCGTACAATCTTTTATCAACAATATAGTTATAGTTCCCATCTTCAATGGACGTGATTCCAATAGAGTCAGCTATCTGTTGCCATATCTGTGAGAGTGTTTTATTCACCGTTTCCCATGCTCTGTTTATCTGATTCATCATAAACTATCGGATATTGGGTACTAATGTAAAGATGCTTTAACTCTATTTCTGCATCCAAATCGGTGTTGACAGCTTTAATCACATGCCATTTGACATTCATATCTCCAAAATATGCCGTATAAAGCCTACTGATTCGAGAATATTCTTCGGGCGCAAGAGGATTCCGAGGCGATGTATAGATTATACAAATGACCTCGTCGCTATCTTTAAGGAATGTTTTTGCATTGGGATAATAATCACGGTTCAAAAGCAGATCGGTCAGATAATCAATTCGGCCTATTATGTCGGTGCTACGGGATTGATAGCGATACTGCCATATTCTCTGAGCATTCAGGATAGTTTCAACTAAATTCTTCGGAAAAGAAGCTCCACTTGCGAGAAGGTCGTCAATAAACAGTTGCCTTTTCTTAATGTCCTTTTCTCGTTTGTCAGCTATTGCCTCGTGTATGTACTCCATATTATGTTCTCCACAGAAAAACCCTTCGTCAATATGATTGATTTCAAAGATATTGGCATCAACGTTCGTACACACTGTCTTGAATGCCACCACAGGGCTGACCGAGGCTAATCCGTTGCTTTTGCCATCGACAATGGTATAATCCTCATAGTCATAATCCTCACATTCTATATGTATGTCGCAGGCGCCATTCTTCATCCACAACTGCGTGCCTGTCAGCATGAATTACTCATGAAAGCGGTCATAAAACTCTTGTGCTGTGTGAATATCGCTGTCGGAAATCAAGCGAGTGTAATATGCGTGACGTCTGCGCATCAGTTCAATCGACTGTTTCATATCGTCGGGTATTTGAAAATGTTTTTATACATGCTTACTACAGAGCGATACTTTTCGGGTATATATTCAGTGTAGTCCTTATTATAATTGATTGACCTTCGCATGTCAAACAGAGATGCAATGGCAAGAGTGTTGACAATCGGCTCGTTCATATTTCCGATTGTAAGTTCGGGGATGGTCGAAAGCTTGTTGTTGTCTTGAACGAGAAACATATCCGCGCACATCCAAAGATATTGTCGTGTCCGTATAGCACGTTCTCTGGTTTCCGAGCCCTCATGAGCAGCAGGCATTGTAATGATATTCCATACAAATCGTCTGAAAGAATCAGCCTTAATTGCAAGAAGCGAAGTGTAGATGTCCGACGTCTTACCTCCCAGTGCCGAAACGATATATAAACTGCCAGTTATCTCTTCAACTATAGGTTTTACCAGATGTCTATATTGAGGAAGGAGCGCAGTAATAGAGCCGTCAAACAGAAAAGAGCAATCGGCAGAAGCCGAATTGCGCTCCAGATCGTCTGCATCCGTATCACAGACAATTAACTCAGCATCTGTCAGAATGCCGGCTTCGCGAATATCCGATGCGATATTAAAGCCGGCATTACTGACTGTAATTATTGTAGCGCTCATATTATCACCATCCTCCGAGTTTCCCAAGCGCATTGTCTAATAGTTTTTGGAGTTCATTCTCATCAAGGATAACAGGCTTGCGTGCGGCACGATTTGCTGCCATGATGCGTTTCTCCTCCTCGGTCGGTTCCGGCAGGTCAACCATAAATACACGCCCAGGCATCTGCTTGTTGCTCGATAGATTATTCCACCACAACTCTTCCATCAGTTTCTTTACGCCGTTGGGGGCTTTAATTCTATCTGTTTCCATGTCTTTATCTGTTTTTCCTGCAAAATTATACACCATGTGTCGCAAATAGTGATACATCTGATTTTTTATTAGATGTATCGTAAAATAATGCACATGATACCTTCTTTTGCAATAGATAAATGAAAGGTTATGAACAATGCACACATTCTAATAATGGACGAATTCATATTAGCGACACTGTCAATAATTGTAAGATTTATTATTCCAAAGAAATATAATCGAATAGCCTTGTTAATAATTTGGGCAATTGCAATATCATTACCTATAATAACCTTAAAAGAACGAAACAAGGATTATTTTTTTAGAAACAAATAATTTAAAGTATGATTTAAGAATTATAAATGTTACATTATTATAATTATAGGATAAGAATTAATAAACAAGGACCAGTGGATTTTTACGGTAGGGTGGGGGATATGTCAAGAGTATAGTGTTTTTTTGCGAAATGAAACCAGACCAACTGCTCAGAGCCATCCTGCCCGAAGTATTTATAGGCAACTTCGAGGTTGATTGATTTGAAAAAAGCGATACCCGCTTCGACATATGGCTTGATGAGAAGAAATAGTAACTTCGCGAAGATAACTGCGAGAAGTCCCTTTTGAATAGAGCCTTAAGGTAAAACGGTTACGACAGATCTTTCTTTAGACATGATGCAGATTGTCATGAATGTGTTTCACGGAGCATTGCTTGTCAATGAACGATCCCATGTTCAGTAGTCTTGAAGTCATTGATTAGAAGTAAGTCTGGTATTGAAAATGGATGAAGGGTACAGATGTCGTGAATCGGGTGACAGATGCAGATGTGAGATAAAGCTGTATGGTAAAGAGATCCCTCTGCCCATGTCACGCCATCTTCCATGGTGCCAGTGAAGGCAGTTCTTCCTGCGTCGCAAGGAACATTGGATTAAGATATGCAGAGCGATCCGCGAGACGGGAATCAATCGTTTTGCATATCAGAGAGATACTCGTCAAATAGATGTAACAGTACGTACTGACGATCGACCATAATACTGGTACGGAGAAGGTAACGCAGAAAGAAGTGGGCTCATATATTCAACTCCCGCTGAAACTTGCCTATGCTATGACCATACACAAATAGCAGGGCATGAGTGTGGACTCCGTGCTCATAAAACTCGGCAATGGGTGTTTTGCCCATGGACAACTCTATACAGCCTTATCGAGATGCCGAAGCCTGAAAAACCTTCGTATTGACCGCAATATTCTATGTCGAGGATATAATCATCAATCTTGTAGTAATAGACTTTTATCGCTCTATTGAGGTAACTGTACAATCTATCGAGACCGTCAAGATGGAAATACCGGCAGAATATTAGGATGTCGTCCAGGAATTGCTCCGCAAGCCTATGTGAACTGCACCCTAAAAGTTGGATACGAAAACTTTTGGGTGCAGTTCAAAGTATTAGGGGCTTTCTTGGGGGGGATTATCCTTCGCCGTCGATGGTGAGAATGTTTCCTTCGGCATCGTGCGTGATTTCGCATACTTTCAGGCTTCGGAGCCATGATTTACCGCCGGAGGGTTTGCTGTCGTGATGGAACAGATACCACTTTCCTTCATACTCGACGATGCTGTGATGTGTGGTCCAGCCTACTACGGGTGTGAGGATTACGCCACGATAGGTGAACGGTCCGTATGGGTTGTCTCCTACTGCGTAGCATATCATGTGGGTGTCGCCGGTAGAGTAGGAGAAATAGTATTTGCCATTGTATTTATGCACCCATGATGCTTCGAAAAAGCGGTGAGGGTCTCCGGCTTTGAGTGGATTACCGTCGGCATCAAGTATTATGATTGGGCGCGGTTCTTCGGCAAACTGCAGCATGTCGGCGCTCAGACGCACACACCGGCTGGGCAGAGCCGGCTCGTCGCCTTCAGGTAGGTATGCGCATTCGAGCGCTTTATTGTCGGCATAGCGCTGTAGCTGTCCGCCCCATATGCCGCCGAAATAGAGATAATATTCGCCCTGGTGAGGAACGACGCATATATCTATAGAGTAGCTTCCGCGCATAGGATCGGGCTGCGGACGGAAAGGTCCCTCGGGATTGTCTGAAACGGCGACTCCTATACGGAAAATATCATTTCTATCCTTGAGCGGGAAGTAAAGATAGTATTTGCCGTCTTTTTCGGCACAGTCGCAATCCCAGAGCTGACGTCCGGCCCAAGGAATGTCGGCAATGTCGAGCGCCTTGCCGTGGTTGGTCACTTTTGCGGTCATCGGGTCTCCGTCTATCGAGAGGACATGCATGTCCTTCATCACATATTGGTCGCCGTTGTCGTTTTCCACATTCTCGCATTCCCAATCGTGCGAAGGATAGATGTATATGCGGCCATTGAACACATGTACGCTCGGGTCGGCCATATAATCGGCGGGAAAGAGGTATCTTTTTGCAGGATTGATTTTTTTCATTTGTTCCGGGCTATTTCGTTTTTAAAGGCTGGTTTGAGCATATAATTGCGATCGAAGGGCAGGGGATAGTCTGTGCGTCCGAACATGGGGAAATCATTTCGCCACGACATGCCGTCGTGGGTGCCCCACAGCGTTACTCGCGATATTACATCGGCATGCCGCCTGAACATGGCCAGGCATTCAGACATGCGTTTGTTCCATTGCTCGCTAATCTCGGAGGGAAGACTGTCGACATATGGATTGTACAGCTCTTTGTTTTCCATGACTTTATTTATATCGGCGCCTTCGTGTACGGTGGGTAGAGCACTCATGTCCCATTCTGTAATCATCACGTGAAGACCGGTCTTGCCGAATTCTTCAATCGATTTTTCAAACTGTTCCAGAGGAGGATAGTCCATTCCCATATGGCCTTGCATACCAATGCCGTCTATTCTCAGGCCACGTTCTTTCAGGTCGTTGACTATCCGGATATAGCGTTCTCTCTTATGCGGGTTGGCCATTGAGAAGTCATTTATATATAGCTCTGCATCGGGGTCTGCTTCATGAGCATATTCGAATGCGAGGGGTATGAATTCTTCGCCGAGAATATCGTAGAACGGGCTCGGACGATATGACCCGTCTTCGAGAATGGCTTCATTTACGACGTCCCAGCCCTTGATTTTGCCTTTGTAACGGCCTACGACGGTTGCTATGTGTGTGCGCATGCGCTCTTTGAGTATTTCGGGCGTCACATAATTTCCGGCGGAGTCGAGCGGAAACCAGGGTGCGAGCTGAGAGTGCCATACCAGTGTATGACCTATGATAGCCATGCCGTTGCGTTGGCCGTAGTCTACAAAAGCGTCGGCGTCATCCCAGAAATATACACCTTCTTCGGGATTTATTTTCTCGCTTTTCATGCAATTTTCAGCCACTATACTGTTGAAATGGCGTCTGACTATGGAGTCAGCCTTGGAATCGAGGCCTTTCACGTGGTCTACGGGTATGGCTGCTCCGATGAGAAAATCGTTCTTGAAATGCTCTTTCAGCGTTACGGCCGGTTGATCGCTGCTACATCCGGCTGCGATGAACGCAAGGGGCAGAATGAAGTTAAGTAATCTGTGCATTGCTTGACTTGTGTTTATTTGTTGGTTTTATTTCGTTGCATGTCGGTGTTCGATTTCGCGGTTTATTTCGTCTATTACATCATCGTCGAGTTCATAGCGCGATATGATGAACATGGATAGAAGCAATAGAACGGACGGAATTACGGCGACAAGCCATAGTATGCCCTGCTGTGCGAAAGCGCTCTGTTCAGGCATGTCTTTATCGAATCCCACGAACGCAAGGACCAGACCGGGCACCACACCGCCGAGAGCCATTCCGGCCTTATAGAATATGCCGGTGAGGGCGTTGACGATGCCGGAGATACGGCGGCCGTGCGTATATTCGCCAAAAGATATCACTTCAGGCACCAGGGCCCACATATAGCCAGTGGCCACGATAATGCCTGTAGACTTGATGAACTGAGCCACATAGACCATCCACATATGTTCTTTGAGCGAGTCAATCATGGATATGGTATATAGAAGAGCCATGCCTATGATTGCAGTTGCGAGGAAGATATAGAACATTCCTTTTTTGCCCACCATTTTTTTAATAGACGGTATAAGCGGCATGAAAATGAATGCCGGAATGGAGCCAAGACCCATGAATAAGGATAGTTCGCCGGCACTGCCGTGGAGATTATAGTTCATGTAGTATGCTCCGGCAGAGTTGCTTATTGCCATTAGACCGAATGCCGTTATGAAGAAGAAGGCTATGATTCTCAGTGGCTGGTTGTGGACAAATTCCATCCATAAATCCGCCACTTTTACGTTTTCGGTCTCTTTGCTGTCCATGATCACACGCTCGCGGCATTGTGTGAAGCAGAAAATAAGCAGGGCTAATCCGACGAGTCCGTAGATTGTCATGGTTGCGAACCATGCGCTGTCGCTCATAGACATATCGGTTGTTTCGCCCGGGTCAAACAGACGCAGTATAATCGGCAGACCCATGCCTACGGCGAGACCGCCCACATTAGCCATGAACATGCGCACCGAGGTGAGTTTTGTTATTTCCCAGGTGTCGCGGGTGAGGGAGGCATTCAAGGCTCCATAAGGCACGTTTACAAGAGTATAGCAAATCGACAGACCCACATAGGTGATGTAGGCATATACGAGAGAGCCCTGGAATCCGTTCCAGAAGCAGAGTATGGCAAAGGCGGTGAGTGGTATGCCGCCAAGCACAAGGTAGGAGCGGTATTTTCCTAAGCGGGGATTGTGCTTGTCGACAAATGTGCCGACTATCGGATCCCAGATTACATCGACTATGCGGACTATAAGAAACATTACCGCGGCTACAGCCGGGTCGAGTCCGTAGACATTGGTATAGAAGAAAAGCAAGTACATGCTCACGGTCTGATATATAAGATTCTGAGCCAGGTCTCCTGAGCCGAATCCTATACATTGGAGCATGGATAGTTTGCAAAAACCGTTGTTGGAACTTTGCATGGTATTGATATTTTTGATTTATTAGTCAGGTCGGTTTGTGAGCACGAAGGCGCCGTTGCAAGGAATGCTGACATGCACGCGGCCCTTTTTGTCGGGTTTTACTGTTTTGACAGAGCCTTCGAGCTGGTCGGTATCGTGGTAAAGAGTCAGTGTTTGTCCGCGCAATTCCGAAGGTATGTCGATATAGGTTTTTATCGTTTTGTCGGTAGCGTTCACACCTGTTATGTAGCAGATGTCATCATGACGTCGTTCCATAATCAGGTAGCGTCCCGGATATCCGTCGATAAAGCGCGTGTCGGACCATACGGTTGGCACACTCTTCATGAACTCGATAGCCCAGTCAGGTGCGTCATTGAGATTGTTTGGCGCAAGTGCGAAATGCTGCACGGGGCTTTGGAAAAGCACTGCTGTTGCCAGGGCAAAGACATCGGAAGTAGCGCGACGTGAGCCGCGGGATTCATTTGATGCGTTGTAGTATTTATTTAGAGCGCTTCCTCCGAAGTCCATGCTGCCTACGGTGTTGCGTACAAGCGGGTGTACGGTGGCATTGAAAGCCTCGGCATCGCAGCTGCCCTGGGAGAAATGGAGATTTTCGCTTGCCAGGACGGCCTCGGCGCTGGCGAAGTTGGGGTACATACGATCCCAGCCTCGCGGGAGCGTGCAACCATGGAATATCACAAGAATCCCATAGTCGTTGGCGTCGGCAAGTATGTCATGGTAAAGACGCATGGTTTCTTGCTTGTCGCCGCCGAAGAAATCGACTTTTATGCCGCGTATTCCGTTTTGCTGAAGCCACTTCATTTCGCGGCGTCGCGCTACGATGTCGTTCATTCTGCCGCGAGGGCCCTGCGGCGCGTCGTTCCAGCTTCCGTTGGAGTTATACCACAGATAGAGTGCGACTCCGCGTTCTTTGCCGTATCGGGCAAGTTCGGCTATTTTGTCATAGCCAATCTGGGTATCCCACAGAGCGTCGACGAGCACACTCGAATATCCCATCTCGGCGGCGAAATCTATGTATCGCTTCTGCTCGTCGTAGTTGCAGCTCGGATCCATTTTTATAATCCAGCTCCATGTGCCTTTGCCATACTGATACTGGCGCGAAGGCTCGTAGAGCGGATGCACGACATCGAAAGGAATTGTCGTTTCTGCTATCGGAGCGAGTGTCTCGCCCACGGTTATGGTGCGCCACGGTGTATATCCCGGCAGGGCTATCGATGCCGACGCCGAGCCAAATCCGTTTTGCTCTCCTGGCTGTGGATAGGCTATAGTATAGAGGGAGCCTTTTCCGCCTTCGAGATGCGAGGCGCAGTAGTCTCCGGCTATTCCGGTTTCGGAAATCAAGGTCCAGCCGTTATCGCCGTTGCGGAAGAGGCAAGGGAAGCTATAGCCGCTGCCCCAGCCGTTTTGGCCTATGGCACCGTCGGGAGTATATGCTGTTTCATAGCTTGGAGAAGTGCGGGCAAAACCACCCATGGGTTTGCTTTGCGGGCATAGGAATGTGGTGGTGCCTTCGGGCATTGCGAATCCTGTGGCTTCGCTTTCGACCAGGCAGCAAAGCGTTTCACCGCGAGGCTTCAGACGATAGCGGTAAGCAACATTATTATTGCTCACTTCTACAATTAAGTCGAATACCTCTCCGATAGAATCGGCAAAGGTATATTCCCTGTGTGTGGCCCGATATTCAACGCTGCTCTTCTTGATATTTGGCAGGGTGTATGATTCGCTTATGGAATCTATGGCTGATACCGATTTGAGAGCCAGACCGGAGGTGAAGTCTCCTATATTAGTCCTCAGGCCAAGAGGCGACGGGGCTATGAATTCGCGGTCTCCGAGCGATATTGAGTATAAGGGTACTCCGTCGTTACACCATATGGCGAAGACCGTTCGGCCATCGGGGCTGGCAAGGTCTGTTTCGCCGGCATATACCGTTGCCGCGTTTGCTATCAGGGTCGATGCAAGTATGGGAAATATGAGTCTCGTATTTTTCATCTGACGAATATTTTTCGTTGACCGACTATGTATATTCCTTGCGCGAGTTTGCTGCAAGGCCAGGAATCAGCTACTTTGCATCCGGCAATGTCATATACGCCGGGACGTATGTCTACGTTGTCAGCCACGACATTGCCGACAATCGAAAACGGGTCGTTGTTGGTCGCAAATACATGTTTTATCTTTATTGGTTTGCCTCCGTATGCCCAGAAGCCTACGCGGTATATCTGCGACGAATCGAGTGGCTTTATGCCGCCGGCTTCGTTTTTCATCATGCCGTTTATCTCTGCTACTATCAGTTTGCCGCCGTTGAAGTTTCCCTCATAAGATTTCCCCCAGTAGCTTGGTGTGTCGAATACGCGGAACTGGACGCCGTTGTTTTCGTCCTCTTCGAGTTCGGCTATGATGTAACGGTAGCCAGTGAGGTCGATTGGTTTGCTGTATTCCCAGCCGCCAAAGCCATACTGGCCGGCGATGAATGTGTTTGTGCCGGAATCGAAAGTTCCATTTTCCCATATCGCAGGATTGAATGAAGCAAAATCAAATGTAAAATCGCCTTCCGACGGGTTCGGTTGTGGCTCGAAGGGTATTTCTTCGGTATATTCCACTTTGGGATTGTTAATGCCCATTGTGGCAAGCATTTCGACGGCATAGCGGCAGCCAAGCACGCGATAGCCGTGAGCGGTGAAATGAAGTCCGTCGCCTTTCTGCGGAAGATTTCCGGCAGAGATGACATGAGCGGTGGGAATGGTCTTCGGCAGCTGATTGATAATGGCATTCATTCCGCCGCATATGCCTCCTTGCTCGCTTGTGACAACTTCACCGGCAAGCAGAGGAACGTCGATGGCCTGAAGACCGAGGTCGGTGAGGAGGTCATCGTATATTTTTTTTACATAGGCAGGCCACTCCCGGTCTCCGTTGTTCGTCTCGCCCTGGTGAAGCAATATGCCTTTTATCACGCCTTGCTGCTGCGCTATGCGGGCACACTCTACGAGGCGTTTGTAGGGGGCGTTGTCGTATGCCGCCATGAACGATTTATACCATTCGGCCTCGTTTGCGATAGTAGCGGAATCGAAATCTTTGTCGAGATGCTTTATGTTAGCGCCACCGATGGCTACAGGAACTACTCCAACACGAATATTGTCAGGCAGATTGACTATCATTGTGCGGCCGAAGTAGTCGATAGGGGTAAGGCCGGTATTCTGTCGCACGAGCGGGGGAATGGCTTGGCACCATTCGCCTTTTGTGCGGGCGGGCGAGGTGAAATCGACTGTCGGCATAAGCCGGAAGCGTTCGGGCACATTTTGCCGGTCGATTGGCTCTATGGCCGCGTTGCCCTCCATATTCGACTGTCCAAGGCATAAATAGATATGAAAATCGGGGTCGGACTGCGCCATTGAGAATAGTGAGGCGCAGGCTGTGACCGCTGAAAGGATATATCGCGTTAATTTCATTGTTTTTTGATTATGGCATTATTGCAATCTTGCGTCCGTCGGCAATGTAGATACCGGGAGCGAGTCCGGCGCGTGCGTCACTCAGTTTTACATTTCTTTTCACAAGACGTCCGTGTATGTCATAGACATCTGTCAGCTTTTCGATGCCGGAATCGGGTGTTATATTGTCTATTCCCGAAGCGTCAGCACTCATGGCCGGGAATACATTCCTGATTCGGAATGCCTTGCCTCCGTTGCTCCAGAATCCTACAATATATATGTGCGACTTGTCCATGGAGCGTCCATTCGTGCTTTTCATGTTATTGAGGTCTATTACCGCACGTTTGGCATTGCCGAAGTCGGCCTGTGCCGGATCTGTCCAATAGTTGTTCTGGTCGAATACGCGGAATGATACGCCGCATTCGTTGGGGCCGTCGAGTTCGGCTATGAGATAGTTGTACGACGAAAGATCGAGCCCCGATGAATACTGCCATCCGGCGAATCCCCACTGCCCTGTGGTGATGCTGTGAGTTACGGGGTCAAAACTGCCGGTTTCCCATATCGAAGGGTTGAAATAGCCTGAAACGAAAGGAAAAAGAGTGGAATTGAATTTTATTTCCGTACTTTTGGTCTTGCCGGCATATGTGTAGCTGACAGTCGCGATGGCCGAGCCGGTAGATAGCGCTTTGAAAGAGCCGTTATCCCAAGCGACAACCGAAGGATTGTCTATGTCTACCTGAAAATCGATATCGATATGGTCTTCATAGCCGTTATATCCGGCTATGAGTGCGAGAGAGGCGCATGTGCCTGGCATTAGCCGCTGTTCGTCGCTGATTTTTCCGGCACGGGGCGAAAGACAAAGTTCTGTCGATACCGGGGCGCCAATATCATCGCCGGCATATTCCTTATACCAGTGATATACGGGCCAGAGGCAGGCATCGGGGTCGTTATATAGAGTATAATTCCCTGTCAAGCCTGCTTTGCCGTCGAATTTGGCAAGATGTTCGGCACCGGTGAATATCATCCAACTCACGTTGCCGGTCTGGTCGGCTATATATTTAAAATTGGCTCCGAAACCTTCGCCGAGCATGCGTCCGGTTATACTTTTGCCCCATGAGGCATTGTAATCTTCGGGAGCCCAGTCCATTTCTGTTACGAGGATAGGAGCTATCTCGGCTGCGGGCACTATCTGGTTGCGCCAGCCTGCGGCAAAAGCCTCATAACCGCCGCCATAGTTGCCGCCGAGTTCCTGGCTTGGCTTGATGGCGTCGCTGCCATACCAGCCCGGATACACGTGTACTGCATAGCCGATGTTTTCGCCCTTTACAGGATATTTGGCAAAGCCGGCATATTGCGACTGATAGCCCGTGCCGGGAATCCAGAGTATGTTGTTGCAGCCGTTTCCTCTCATCAGATCGACTATCTCCTGAAAGAACTGTGTCAGATTCCTGTTGCAGCCATCCGTGTTTGAGCGGTATTGACCGTCGGTGTCCTGTATTCTCACAGGTTCGTTGGCAAGCTCGAACATGATGTGAGGATTGTTTTTGAGTTTTGCCTGAGAGGATACATAGCCCCATACGCGTTTGAGGTATTTATGGTATGAATCGTCGATGGCAATTTCCTCGGGGCATACGCCCGGCGGACGCATTACCACATAAAGGCCTTTTGATATGGCATATTCTGCCATCGGTATGAATACTGAATTGAGGTATGTGCGGAAGCGGTTGAAGTCGAATGCCGATATGTCGTTTTCGCCTGTGGTGGGTTTGCCAGGTGTATTCGACCAGTATGGATCCATGTGCAGGCGCAGATATGTCATTTTCCAGCCTGCGTTGAGAAGCTGGTCTATTTTTTCTTTATTGTATTTGAGACATGCGTTTACGTCGTAGTTTCCCCATTTGGAATTCTGTTCGTTGAACCATGGGCTATAGGTCTGCCCGAAGCCGTGCAGATTCACTATGTTTCCGTCGGAGTCTTTCAGATAGCGTCCGTCGACATGCAGTTCCGGCATTGGCATTCCCGGCCACGCTTCAAGAGTCAGAGGCGCAAGAATGCAGAGTATGGCATATAGTATCAATGTTTTTAAGGTGTTCATATATTCGGCTTATTTGAATGTCCAGTAGTCGAAATTGAATAATTCAGGGCCTTTACGGCCGGTAAATACAAAGTAAATGTCGTGTATTCCGAGTGCCTCAATCCTGGCGTCGGTTTCGATATACTGCCACTTTTCCCAGCCCCCGGTTGCGGGAACGTCGAGAACGGCTATTACAGGACCGGCTACACTGTCCATGCGCACTTCGATGGAGCCGCCACGGCGCCCGGAGGCTACCGAGGCCCCGAACTTACGAGGATTTCCACTGCCGAAATTCACGTTTTCGAGCATGGTATAGTCTCCGTTGTGTATATCCGACACATACACGCCGGTCTCGTCGCTCTGTCTTGTCGACACTCCGTCGGACCATGCCATTGTCTCGGCTTCGTGGCGTCCGAACGGCTCGAAATATGCTATTGCTTCTGCTCCGACCTCACTTGGCCTGACAGTGGGAATGCTGCCGTCGCTATTATACTCGAAAGGCTCGACAGCTATGCTGCGGGCAAAGCCGCCGCCGCCGGGAAGACGGCCTGTGTGGTAGAAAAAGTAGCTTTTGCCTTTATAGTCTATAATGCCGCTGTGGTTGGTGAAAGAGTTTGTCCAGTCGGTCTGAGGCATTATGACTCCTTGGTATCTCCATGGACCGGTAGGTTTGTCTGAAGTCGAGTAGGATATATTTTCAGGAATTCCGCCGGCTGCATATATCATATAGTATTTTTTGCCCCGTTTGTAGAACCATGGGCCTTCGGTATAGGTGGAGCGATATTTCTTGTCGGCTTCCATCGGCACGAACTTTGGCTCGCCGAAAGATTCAGGTGTCTGTTCTATCTTCTGAATATCACCTTCAAACGAAATCATGTCGGGATTCAGTTTCACATAATACAGCTCAGGATTGCCCCAGTATAGATAGGCCTGACCGTCATTGTCGATAAAAACAGTAGGATCGATATAATCCCAGCTGCCGTCGGCAAGGGGTTTGCCCAGCGCATCTTTGAACGGACCTGTTGGGGAGTCTCCGACAGCGACACCTATGGCCATGGTGCCGCTGAGTCTGGAATGCAGAGGCACATAGAAATAAAACTTGCCGTTGCGCTCTACACATTGAGGCGCCCATGCGCGGTCATCAGCCCACTCGAAGTCCTCGATGGCGAGTGGCGAGCCGTGGTCTGTCCAGTTTGCCATATCGGTGGTGGAGTAAACACGCCACTCCTGCATCCAGAAGAAATCGGCCTTGTTCTCGTCGTGTCCCGTGTAGACGTATAGAGTATCGTTGTGCACCATCGGAGCGGGGTCGGTAGTGTAGCAGGTCTGCACAAATGGATTACGGGCCTGTGTTGCAGTCGCCGGTAACGTGAGGAGAGTGATAATGGCAAGTATATTTTTCATGCGTTGTTATTTTGAAGTGAAAATCAGAGGAAGGAACTGGTTGAGGCAACGGCGCCATGTGAGCCATTCGTGGTGTGTGCCCGGAGAGATATAATAAGTGTGGTTTATGCCTGCGCGCTTCAGTGCTTCGCTGATTTTGTCGCTGCCGAAATTCTCTTCGCTGCCCATGCCGAGAAAAAGAGTATGAACTCTGTTGTTAAAAGCGTCGGCATCGTTGAAAACACCTCCGCAGGCCTTGTCGATACCATCTGCGAGGAAGAAGAGAGCGCCGCTGAACGAGCCTATATGAGAGAATTTATCGAGATTGTTGAGAGTTATCTGGAAGGTTTCGTGTCCGCCCCACGAAAGGCCGGCCATGGCGCGGTTGTCGCGGTCAGTTTTTACGCGGAATGTCTGTTCTATGAATGGAATAAGCTCGTTGAGCATTATGGGGGTGAACGATGCTCCGAATTCGTCGCGGGTTTCTCCCGGGCGAGTGCCGTGTATGTATCCGCAGTTTCCATAATCCATCACTACAATCATGGGCACACATTTGCCTGCCGCAATCTGGTTGTCGAGTATATTTGCCATCATTCCCTGCTCGTGCCAGCCCCGTTCGTCTTCGCCCATGCCGTGTTGTAGATATAGCACCGGGTATTTTTTGTCGTGGCGGGTTTCATATTCTGCAGGTGTATATACGAAACAGCGCCGTTGTGCTTGTTCTGATTCGGAAAAGTAGGGGCATTCACGCACTTGTCCGTGCGGTATATCTTTATTGAAGGTGTAGTATGCGGCTTCTTCGGCCTTTTCGGGTATTTCTATACCCGAGGCCTGCCGTCCGCAGCCATAGAAAGTCTCGCTGGCTGGATCGTTGACGGCAACACCGTCGACAATCACAAAATAATAGTGGAAACCCTCTACGAGAGGATCGGTTGTGACGCTCCACGAGCCGTCGGCAGCGCGGTTCATAGGATATTTACGACCGCAGATGTCTATTTTCATGTCCTTTGCTTCGGGGGCGTAAATTTTGAACGTCGCTTTCGACTGGGCGTCGACACAGGGATATGCAGCTTCGGGTATGTTTGTTATTGCCGGTATACCTTCGGCCGGATTTGTTGCCATGCCCGAGATTGCGACGATAGCGGCAAGAAGTGTGAGCGTCGGTTTTTTCATTTTTCTTGATTGGATAAGGAGGGTGGGCCTTGAATTACACAGCCCACCCTCCGGGTTGCAGTTTATCGATTCAGAATAGCTGTCTTTTTACCATTTACGATGTAGAGACCTGGACAGAGGCCGGATAAATCGGCCTTATTATCCGTTTCGAGCACTTTTATGCCCTGAAGATTGTAGACGGTCCAGTGTGATGGAGTGTCGGCTGTGGGTGCGGACACGCCGGTCGTACTTTCGGTATATAGCTTTACATTGGTCATGAAGAAGGTGCCTGCGTATTTGCCGAGATTGAAAAGAATGCAGTTGGCTATATGGTCGGGATTTGAGCCTGCCGCGCATTCGCCATATACAATCACATGAGTCCACTCGGGCGTTATGTTGAATTTGGTGAGAGCGCCTTTGCCTTCGTAGTATGCAGTGCCGTTTTCTTCTCCGTTCGACTGGAAATTGACCTCTATATTCTTGGCGGCGTCGCCCTTTATATCGAAACCGAGATAATAGGTGGTTCCGGCATTGAATTCACCGTTGACCGACATCTGTACGGCCCATGCGCCCTCGGCAGCTGTCTCGTTGGTGAATTTGAGGCAGGGTTTGCCGTCTTCGGTCACGTTCTCGAATTTGGCCGAACCGCCCCAGCCGCTTAAGGTCTTGTCGGAGCCGGGAGTATAGTATTCGGCTATGATGTCGCCCGTTTCTGGTATTGCTACGGGAATTCCTTCATGGCTCAGTCGCACCCATTCGATTTCTAAACTTCCGTCGAAAGTTCCGGGCTGGAATACGGAGAAGCCCGAGCTCACGGCAGGAGAACCCATCTTGACAGAGGCTTCGGTCCACTCGGTGGTGAAATATAGTTTGTTTTCAAGGATATTGCTCCAGTCGCCGAGCTGCACGTTGAGTTCGCCGGCTTTGCTTGCCTTTATTTTGGTTGTGATGGTATATTCTTTGCCTTCTGAGAAGTTCAGGTCGTTCATCACGAAAAACTGGTACCATTCGCCGGGATACTCGGCCTTGAGGATACCGTTGTCGATGGTCGGCTCATAGCCCATTACAAAGAACGGAAATTTGGTATAGTCTGCGAAGTCTACCTGCGCATCGACTATCATATCGGCCGAAGCAGAAAAAACGGCAGTCGCAGCTGCTAATGAAAGTAGAAATTTTTTCATATGGATGTAAACAGGAGGTAATTGATATAGGAGGGGAGTATGCTTCGCGGGGCAAACTCCCCTCCGATTACAGTAATGTTAATCACTCTTTGCCGGCAAGACCCTCGGCTATGCCTGCATAGGCGGGCTTGCGGTTGAAGTTGAGATCCCAAATGCCGGTAGGCTGATTCGGACGCCAGCCGGAGCCTTCGGGGCTGTCTGTCTGACACCACATGGTGATGCCGAACTGCTGTTCGACAGGAATTATTTCGAAGTATTTTCTGATAATTTCCTTATAATAGTCGGACATGAGCTTATGCTGTTCGAGTGTCACATTTTCGGTCGGTATGTCCTGTCCGTTTTCATCTACCAGACCCATGTCGAGCTCGGTGATACGGACGAGTTTGCCTGTTTCGGCCATGAGGCGGAACATTTTTTCGATGTGTTCGGCCTTGCTTTTCTGGGTGGCAGGGTTCATATAGTAGGAAATATGCATCTGGGTGCCGATACCATCGATTTTGGTGACGCCATCGCTTTCCCACTGTTCAATCCACTGTATGAGGCTCTTCAGCTTCTGATTGTCGTCCCAGTCGCTCTCGAGATTGTAGTCGTTGATAAAGAGCTTGAGGTCGGCGGGATTGCCTCCGTTTTCTTCGAAGTACTGGCGGGCGTATTTGACCGGTATGCGGACGAAGTTATCGCCCAGATAATCCTGCCAGTAGAACTTTTTGGCAGCATCGGGGTCGTTGACTGCATGCTGCAGGTCGTAGCGCTGACCCCACGGGCCGCCGGAGATAGCTTCGTTGACAACATCCCATGCCTTCACTCGGCCCTGGGTGGCGGCCATCATGCCCTGTATCCAGCGTGCCATTTCAGCTTCGAGAATCTCAGCTTTTTCTTCGGGTGTGAGGGGTATGGAGTTGAGGCTTTCGAGTTTGCAGATGGTGACAGAGCGTACATCGAGGGTGGCATCGCTGGTCTGTGGTTTGAGAATCACATCGTAGCTACCGCCGGCAACCTCATTGAATTTTATGCGCACGGTGTTTTGACCCTGTGAAAGAGGCACGTTGGCATTGAGCTGCTGCGAGCCTTCGCCCCAGCCGTTCTGCATGGTAAGCTGTATGCCCGAGGCAGCGTCTTTCGACGAAGTAATATCGAGGTAAAGCACATAGTTGCCTTCGCCAAGAGTATTTTCACCACCGGGAAGAATGAAGAACTGCGACCAGGCGCCTGTGGGCACGAAGTGTATGCAGCCGTCGATTACCGGAGGCTCGCACCCCATGGCGTAGAAGGGGAAGGGGCCGTCGGTATAGGTCTTATGGTTGACCTCGGTTTCTACTTCAAGAGCCTGGGCCTCGTTGTGGCTTACCTTGACCCACTCGATTTCGAGTTTTCCGTCGTATGTTCCGGGCTGGAAGACGGAGAATCCGTTTGCTACTTCTATCGGAGCCATCTTGACAGATACCTCGCTCCATTCTTCGGTGAATTCGAGTTTGGCTTCCTGAATCTTGCCCCAGTTGCCGAGCTGAACGTTAACAGAGCCGGCCTTGCTGCCGCGGATTCTTGCGGTAACAATATATTCGCGGCCTTCAACGAACTGGAGACCGTCCATGACGAAGAACTGATACCAGGCGCCCGGATATTCGGGCACGGTGAGTATGCCGTCGATTATCTGGGGCTCGTAGCCCATAACATGGAAGGGGAACTTGCTCATGCCGGCATAGGTCTGTCGGGCATCTTCAACTTCATTGCTTGCGTCGGGGTCTACTTCGAGCTCACGGTCTTTGATGAGTTTGTTGAGCCACTTCGGATTCTGCTGTTCGTGCCAGCAGAATGTGTGGCCGTAGACCTGTAGGCCGGCATTGACGGCATTGTCGACAAATTCGGTGACGGTATTGAAATTCATCGTGCCGTCGTCGGCCACCACCGAGGCATATTTCATGGCATTGCCGGCGGTAATGATGTCGAAATTGTTGTTAGTCAGCAGATATACGAGGCCTTTCTTATTGTAGTCGCTCGCGAGGACGCCGCTACCGAAGAGGAAATTTGGGTGGGCGCCGCGGTCGATATAGCTTTTGAGCTCGGCATAGTTGTCGAGATACTCATAGTCGGCGACGCTCTGGGGCTTTTCAACCTGATATACGTCGATATCGGTATCGGCGCAAGCGGCAAGAGCTCCGGCGGCGATGGCCATGGCTGCTATTATGCTGTAATTTTTCATTGTAGGTCGGATTTTACTTTAGGGTAAATTTGAACTCCTCGAGTTTATTCTGGCGGTTCTGCATTACCATGCGTTCGTCGGTTGTGAACTTATAAGTGGCATGCTGTCCGGTCTGCTCGTTGTAAACGTAGTCGATTGCGAAGGTGTAGGATAGCTCCAGAAGGTCGCGGTCCTTGTCGCCCCATGCCTTGGGTTCGCCCTGGCGGGTCCACTTACCGGCGCCGGAGGCGGTGCATCCGGGAGTCTGTGTGCTCACGGTGCATTCGCCTTGCGCGTTTATGTCGAGCAGGAGGTCGCAGTTTATGTTCTTTTCGCTTTTGTCGCCGTTGGCATCGGTCACGGGTACGGTAATTGAATATGAATACACCGAACAGGAGAGGCTCTTTGTGGTGAGATAGCGGAGCGAGGCTTTCTCCCAGAGCGCGACATTGCGGTCGGCGGTGCTCTGTGTGCCGTTGTTCTCTATCACGTCTGTGCCCTTGCTGAGCCAGCAGCCGTGGTAGGGATTCTTGTATTTGACGGCATAGAGCACATAGTCCTTGGGCTGAACCGACCAGTGGTCTTTGACGCGGCGGTCGGGGGCATCGATACCGTCTTTGGCTTTTCCTTCGAGGATGGAATCGGCCGATTCGGTGAGTCGCAGAGGCACTACATAGCGCAGGCCTACGGCTTCGGGATCGGCGAAGTAGGCATCGGTCAGTTCGACCTGCACACCGCCTATCACATTGCCTTTGGTGATTATCATCTGGTCGCCTTTGATATTGTAATAGTCGGAGGGCATTGGCTTGACCGGGGTGCCGTCTTCGAAGTACATTTTGTCGCAGAGCGAATTGTCGACTACGAAATCGGCCGAATGAGTGCCGGTGTTCACATTCACACCGCCAAGAGCCGCCTTGATGTAGAATCTGTGGGCATTGTCGTCGCTTGTGTCGAACTCACCGTCGTCTCCGAGGGTGATGGTGCGCACGGGCGTCTGCTTGGAGAAATACATTGTCTGGTAGTCGAAGTTGTCGAATTCGATGTCGCTGTTGTGGCAGCCGGCCATCGCAGTTCCGAGTACAGCTATTATGAAGAGCGATTTTTTCATGAATCTTGTCTGTTTTATTGATTTGAGGTTACCAGCCTGCGTTCTGCTTCAGTTCGCTGAACTTCAGGACTTCGGTGTAGGGAATAGGACCGTAGTACATGTAGTCGCGGTAGTTGCGCGATTCGACATCGAAGGGTTCGAATGTGTCGTCGGTGATTTCTATGCCGCGTGCGGCTTCATTGAGGTCTGCTTTCCAGCGGCGCAGGTCGAAGAAGCGGAATCCTTCGAAGCACAGTTCGATACGGCGTTCGTTGCGTATGAGTTGACGCATTTTATCTTTGTCGGCCTTGCACTCCTCGAGGTAGGCATCGCCGTTTTCAAGACCGATGCCTGCACGGAGACGGATTTCTCTGATTACATCGTAGGCCGAGAAGCCGTTGTTGCCGGCGCCTGTCGGGCCCCAGGCCTCGTTTGCGGCTTCTGCATAGTTCAGGAAGAACTCGGTATAGCGCAGACGGGCGGTGTAGTGGGCTTTACCCTGGGAGGCCGAGGGGTCGCAGTTCACGTCCTGGCGCAGATGCTTCTTCATGTAGTAGCCTGAGCGGGTCGAGGTCGATATTTTGTTGAGGGCATCGTTGTCGGTGCCGTCGGCCGCTGTGGTGATGACCTTGTTGTTGTGTCCGGCTGTTGCACCGTTGTACAGAATGTACTGGGCCAGACGCGGGTCGCGGTCGGCGTAGGGATTGTTTTTCGAGTAATTTCCCTTGGGGTCGGAAATCGGGTATCCGTTTGCCATGGGGAACGCGTCCACAAGGTTCTGAGTGGGGTTGATGCGTCCGTTGCCATAGAGAGTGGGAGGGAAGTTTTCGTTTTCGATGCTGTTGCTTGTGCTGCGTTCGCCGCGCCAGATGATTTCGGCGGGGCTTTCGAAGTCCGACAGCTTTTCGATGTTCGGGTCGCAATACCATGTGCCGCCTGTGGGGTCAAGGCTATAGACACCGCCGGCGTGCTTCACTATTTTGGCATTGTCGTTTGCAGCCTGCTCCCAGGTGCAGCCGGAAGCTTCGTAGGCGGGGCTTGCTGCCAACAGCGACATACGGGCAAGGAATGCCTCTACGATAAGCCCCGAGATACGGCCGGTGAACTTGGCACCATAGACGCGCTCGAGCTGTCCGTCGGTGATTCCGGGATGCTTGGCGCGCATGGCGTCGAAGCAGGATGCGCCGTATTCGGTCGGCAGGCCGGCAAGAGCGGCCTCTGCATCGCGCTTCATGGCCTGCATGCACTCCACGAAGGTGTTGCGGGGAACATTGAAGTTGCTGCCGGCGCCTTCCGACACTTCCACGACCGGCACACCGAGCAGATTGCCCGAAGCATCTATTCCGGCATGAGCCTGAAGGAGATAGAACATGTGGATGGCGCGAAGGCCGCGTGCTTCGGCTTCGAAGCGTTCGGCGAAGAGTTTGTTTACTTCTTCGTCTGCCGACCATGTGACACGCTCCATGTTTTCGAGGAAGAGATTGCAGTACTGGATTGCCGACCGGCATGCTTCCCAGCGGTTTATCGGGTTGTTCTGTGCGGTCCAGCGGCCGGAGGCGATTATGCGGTAGCTGTTGTTGGCGTCGTTGCTTACGGCATCATCGGTAGCGACTTCGCTGAAGGGGAAGGAGTTGCACGGAAGGTAGATATATACAGTCCCGAGCATGTTTTCGGCATATTCCGAGTTTTCTTCGAGAAAGTCCAGCGGTAGATTGTTCTCGGGAGCCGGTTCGAACACATCATCGCAGCCGGTGAGGGAGGCCGCCAATGCGAACAGGGCCGGTATTATAAACTTTTTCATATTCTGTGTCTGATGATATTAGAAATTTATTTTCACGCCGAGGTTGTATGAGCGCATCTGAGGCGAGCTGCCGACAGCAGTCTCGCGGTATTTGCGGTGGCTGCCGGCCATGAGGAGGTCGTTGCCGTTGACATACACGTCGAGACCCTTGACGAATCTGTCGCGGAACCAGCGGGCGGGGAAGTTATAGGTGAGCTGCACCTGGTTGAGATAGAAGGCATCCGACGAATATACCCAGAAGTCGGAGGTGACGAAGTTGAGATCGCCGGTCTGTGTGGTCAGGCGGGGATATGTTGCGCTTTCGGCTGTCTCGGGAGTCCAGCGACCGCGCACTATGTCGGAGTATTTTCTGTCGCCATATACCCATGCGTAGTCATTGTTCATCACGGCATTGCCTCCGGCGTTACCCGAACCGGCCACGAAGAGAGTGAAGCCCTTGTACTCGGCGGTGAAGTTGACGCCGTATGTCCAGGGTGCTGTCCAGCGGCCGAGAACCACCTGGTCGCGCGAGTCGATGATACCGTCATTGTTCATGTCCTCATATTTGAGGTCGCCGGGCTTGGTGTTGTTGTTCACAACGGCCGATGAGGCGATTTCGGCTTCGTCTTTGAAGAAACCGAGGCAACGGTAGCCGCGGAGAGCGTCGACGGCCGCACCTTCGGCACGCTGCCAGTCGTATTCAACAGTTTCGCTCACGCGGATATTCTTGGCGGTGGTGTACATTACGTTGGCGCCGAGCGAGAGTGTTACATCGCCGAAGCGGTGGGTGCCAGTTACGCCGAGGTCGAAGCCTGTGCGGCGCTGTTTGCCATAGTTGATCCAGGGCACGAACGAGCTGTTGGGATAGACGGTCTGCAGGTAGCTGGGATAGAAATTGGTGGCCTTAACCGGGAGACCGTCGATATCGACGGTGAAGAATTCGGCGCCGGCTTTGAGCGAGCCATTCCAGAACGAGGCGTCGATACCTGCATTGAATTCGTTGCGTTTCACAAAGCCGAGGTCAGGATTGGCTCCCTGGCGCGATTCGAAAGCCTGTATGCTATTATGGGCATCGTTCCAGCCCCACCAGTCGCCGAGGGCGGTAAACACATTGTCGTAATAATAGTAGCCTTCGATGTCTACGTCCTGAAGTATGCGGCCGTATGTCACGTTGAGGCGCAGTTCGTCGACTGCTTTGGAATCCTTGAGGAAATCTTCCTGGCTGATACGCCAGCCGAGGCTGCCCACAGGCGAGAACCCGTTGCGGTGTCCGGGAGCGAATTTGGCCGAATGGTTGATTGCTCCGTTGAACTCGGCATAGTAGCGGCTGTCGTAGTTGTATGCGGCGCGAAGTGCGAGCGAGGCGTTTGTGGTGCGGTGGTATTCGCCGGTGATTGTACGCTTATATCCGTGAGCCACAAGATTGGCTTCGACTCCGTGCACGTCGGCGAATCGGTTTTTATAGTCGAACTGGCCGGAAAACATCAGGGTCTGACGTTCGTTCGAGCCGCTGATATTCTGGGTGCCGGAGCTAAGGTCGTTGCCGAATTTGTTGATTTCACAGATCATGTCCTTGCCGTTGTAGTGCGACCATGTGGCCTGGTATGTGGCATAGTTATTGACGATGGAGGTGGTGTAGCTGGTATTGTAGTCTACGGCTCCACGGGCAACGAAGCGCAGGCCGGGCAGAATCCGGTCAAGGCCGATACGTATGCCGGCGTCGAACTGAAGCTGGCGGCTTGTCCACTTGGAGTAGCCGGCGGCATACATGGCGGCGAACGGGTTGGTCTGATACTGCTGTGTGCCGCCGAGCAGATACTTGCCGTCGACGATGAAGCGCGAATTGTTTACAAGAATCCACGAGTTTTCATCGCTTTCTTCGATTGCGCTTAACGGAATGAGGGGCACCAAAGGAGAGGCTCCCGGTACGGTCGGGCGCATCTTGGCCGATTCAGCCCAATAGTCTGCCCGGTCGGTACGGTTGTCGTAGAATGTGGCGCTTGTGTTTACCCAGCCTGTCACCCAGTCGTTGAGTCGCAGGTCGATATTGCCGCGGACATTGAGTCGGGTAGTGCCGTTGCTCTTGCCTTCGCCGAAATTGAGAATATCGTCGCTGTGGTATAGGCCCACCAGAGCGTAGAAGGTGGCAAACTTGCCGCCGCCGGTAAACTCGGCCTGGCCCTCGTAGCGCCATGAATGGTCGCGGAGATAATCGCCGTAGAAGAAGTTTATATCCGGATAGCGCCAGGGATTCTTGCCCGAAGCATAGTTATAGATGTCGGTTTCGGTAAAGGCCGGAGAAAGACCGTCGTTCTTACGGGCCTCGTTGTAGAGAGTCATGTATTCGGCCGCTCCGAGATATTTCGGATATGACTTTGGCGTGAACAGAGTGGCGTCGCCGCGCACCGATACCTGCAGGCCGGTTGTGCGTCCGCGCTTGGTTGTGATTAAGATTGCACCTTTCGAGGCGGTGCTGCCGTATAGCACTACGGCCTGAGCGCCTTTGAGGAATGTTATTGTCTCGATTTCAGCCGGTATGATGTTGTTGGCATCGCGGGGCACACCGTCGACAAGCACGAGGGCTTCACCCATGTTCCAGAGCTGTCCGTTGTAGCCGGATACAAGGCTCTGCATGTTGGCGAGGCTGTAGGTTGTATAGCTCTTTTTCTGGAGCTCTACGACATTGACCTGCGACACTCCGCCGAAGATTTCTTCGGGCGAGGCATTGCGGAATGCCAGCTCAATCTCGTTGCCGAGGGAGTCGATAGCCGCGGTGTTCCCGTCGTCGGCCAGGACGCTTGCCGGCGAGAACATTATGGCCGCAGCCAGGGCCGGATATATTAGTTTATGAAATTTTTCCATTGATGTGATTCTTTAAGGGTTTTCTATCACCAGCCTGGGTTCTGGCCGAATTCAACATACATTTTAGCGTCGTTGACCTTGATAGGCAGCCACCAGTGTTTCTCGGTGAAATTGCGGGTGAGGATCACTTCCTCGTGGAAACCGATTACTTCGCTCTCCTGCGGATTCTTGGTGTCGACGCCTTTCGACGAGTCTTTTTCAATGCCCGTGAGGTCGCCTACGCGCTGGAATTCCTGTGAAGTCTTGATAGTGTAGGGGTACTTGTCGAGAAGAAGCCAGCGGCGTAAATCGTTGAAGCGGTGAGCCTCGAAAGAGAGCTCGACGGCGCGCTCGCGGCGTACTTCGCTCATGAAACCGTCGATCGAGCTTGTGTACTTGGCGTTGACGGGGTCGACGCCGGCACGGGCGCGGATAGTGTTGACGGCATCGATGGCCGAGAGGACACAGTTGGACGATTTGCCGGCCGGAACACCGGTTGCTTCTGCCGCAGCCTCGGCATACATCAGATATATGTCGGCGAGACGCATGTAGGGAATGAGCATGTGGTTGTTCGCGCCCCAGTTGGCGGCGCCGCCTTTATCCCACTGGTTGAAGTCGTCGCGCACGAATTTGTAGTTGAGATAGCCGGTGCGGCTGCCCTTGATGGCGTCGCGCATCTTGCCGTTGGTATAGAGAGGCGCGTAGCGGACGTCATCGGCGCCTTTGTCGCCTCCGAGTTCGAGCTTGCAGCCGTCAAAACGGATATCGTGGTAGAAGCGCGGGTCGCGTCCTTTCCAGGGGTGGGCCTTGTCGAATTTCGAATCGGGGTCGTCGAGAGGAAGACCGTTGGCCATGCCGTAGAAATTCACGTAGTTGGCTGTAGGCAGGAATATACAGCCGCCTTCGGGGTCGAGGAACTGGGTTCCGTAGCAGCGGGTCTGGCTCCAGTTGGAGCGG
>CAJTOB010000019.1:0-19404 GCA_910578035.1 uncultured Muribaculaceae bacterium | reverse complement strand
CGATGACGGGGTTGCGGAATATCGCTTCGGTCGAGCCCGGCATGAGTCCGCTTTTGCCGTGGGTGAGAAAGTTTTCCTTGTAGTTTGCGAAGTCGACCAGAGCATACTGTGTCTTGCCGCTTTCTACAAGAGAGAGCAGTTCGCCCAAAGCCTCTGCGGCGCGGCGGCAGTAGTCGCTGTTGTATGTCTGCGAACCGGTCGATTCCTTGTTCATCAGCGGGCTGCCTGCCCAGAGCAGGTTTTTGCCGAGATAGCCCAGAGCCATGATTTTGTTTATGCGCAGCTCGTTGTTGCCGCGTGTGGGAGCGCCGGTCGAGGTATCATCCCAGTTGATGGGGAGGAGGTCGGCGGCTTCGCGCAGGTCGGCGGCAGCCTTGTCGGCACATTCATGATAGGATAGGCGGGGCAGAGTGAGCTTACCGCCGGCAAGCACTTCTTCTATATAGGGAAGACCGCCGAAATACTGCATCAGCTGGAAGTGGAAGAAGCCGCGGAAGAAGAGGAGCTGACCGCGGATTATGTTCTTCTGTTCCTGGGTTGCATCGGTGAGGCTTTCGAGGTTTGCCAGACCGAGATTGGCCTTGCGGATAGCATACCATGCACCTTGCCAAAGGGTGGGGCGGTTAGACACCGCGTCGGGGGCATAGTCGGTGGCGAATGCATTGATGTCCATGAAGCCGCACTGCCAGCCGTCGTGCTCGGCCTGCCAGCCCCAGAAGTCGCCCTGGTCCACTTTGTAGCCCATGAAATAATCTTTTCCGACGCAGATTATCTCATCGTCGCCCCAGTTGAAGGAGTTGTTCCAGTAGCCGGTGGTGAAATTGGGTATGCAGAAGTACATCTCCTCTACGAACCCTTGGAAGTTATGGAAATTCTTGAATGCTTCGGTGGCCGAGATTTCGCTCTCGGGAGCCTTGTCGAGATAGTCGGTGCAGGCGGGGAGCACAGTGGCTGCCATGCCGGCAACAAGAACCGAAGCTATATGTTTTTTGATACTTTTCATTTTTCGAAGTATTAGATGTCGAATCTGAGACCGATGTTGAAGCGGCGTACAGTGGGATATGCGCCCTGGCTTGCATTGCCGGTGCCTGCGAAGTTCGATTCGCGGTCGTCGGGCATTTTCGACCATACCCAGAGGTTATTGCCGTTGAAGTAGAGTTTGAGCGTCGAGAGGCCCAGATGGCGAATCCAGCTCTTGTTGGTCCATGTATAGGCTATTTCTGCGTTCTTCAGACGCACGTATGAGCCGTCGTAGTGATTGTAGCGGTTATCCCAGCCGTTGTAGTATGACGGAGTCGAGTTCCATACGGGCAGAGGACGGTCGATGTCGCTGCCGTTGGCCGACCAGAAATTGACACCGGCGAAGAGAGTATTGAGTTTGCCTCTGTACGACTCGAAGACAACCGTACGGTTGACGTTTGTTACGCCGTAGAACTGCAGATAGACGCTCCAGCCTTTCCAGTCCCAGCCGATGGTGGCGTTGTAGGTGTTCTGGGGAGTGCTGCTGTATCCGTAGGGAGCGCTGTCGGAGCTGTCGATGACACCGTCGCCGTTGTAGTCGACCATGATAGGCTGGCCGGGGAGGCGCTGGTCGTCGTTGGAGTTGTGGGGAGTCATTGCAATTACGTCGTCCCAAGTGTTCGCATAGCCTGCATCATATATAATATGGTCCTGGCCGATGGCGAAGCCTGTGGTCTTGCGGTATGATTCGAGGAGCTGCGGGTCGTCGAAATCGAGAACCTTGTTCTGTGCATGTGTCATGCTGAAATTGCCCCAGAAGTGCATGCCGTTGCCGAAAGTCTTGTTGATGCGCAGTTCGAGCTCGAAGCCCTTGCTCTGCACGCGGCCGAGGTTGGCTGTGGGTGCCTTGCCGCCGAAGTAGGAGGGAATGGCGCGGCTGCTGCCGTCGACGAGAATGTCGCTGCGGCGCTCTTTGAAGATTTCGACAGTACCTGCAATGAGCGATTTCATGAACGAGAAGTCGAGACCTAAGTTCTGCTTGAGCGATTTCTCCCAGTGAATGTCGGGATTGCCGATCTGCGATTCCTTATACCATGTATAGGGCGATTTCTGGCCGCTGACAGTCGAGAAGTTGAGGGCATCATGTGTGGCCCACTGTGTGGCGTATATCCAGCGCTGCCAGATGTTGTCGTCGCCGACCTGGCCGATAGAGTAGCGCACTTTGAGGTTGTCGAGCCAGTTGCGGCTGAACTTCATGAATTTTTCTTCGCTGATACGCCAGCCTACGGCGCCGGAGTTGAAGAACTCGAAGCGATGACGGTGGTCGAATTTCTCGGAGCCGTTGTACGCGCCGTTGTATTCCACGAAGTAACGGTCGGCATAGTTGTATGTGGCGCGGAAAGCCCAGTCCTCGCGGTAGTGGGGAAATTCGCTGCCGGTGGCACGCTGGTTGCGGTTGAACACACCCATCAGCGACACATCGTGGTCGCCGAAGCGGCGTCCCCAGTTGATCTGGCCCTGATAGAATATGTTTCGCTGAGTGGCCCGGTCGCGGGCCTCGCCATTGCGGATACTCCATTTCATGTCTTCGGAGAAGTCGAGGCCGTTGGGCTGGGTCTGTTCCTTCCACCAGATTTCGCCTGTCTCCGGGTCAATCCATTTATACTGTGGCGAATAATAGTTTTCGCATATACCGCGGTTTGCCTCTACGAAAACGTTATCCCACGAAACGGTTGCGCTTGCGCGCAGGCCCTTGGTGATGAAAGAGAGGTCTTGTTCGAGGGTGAAGTCGGTATTGATACGGGTGGTAGTGGTATATTCGACACCGCCGGTAGCGAGATTCTGCATTGAGTTGGGCGCACCCTGGGTGTTGTTCGGGTACCAGCCCCATGTTCCGTCGGAATATTTGGGTATGAAAGCGTCGGAAGGGGCGCCGTAAGCGGACTGCCACATCTGGGTTGCGCCGAAAGAGTCGTCAGACACGTTGAAAGGAGATTTCTTTTCGCCGTGAGAGCCGGATATGTTCATTTTGAAGACCGTCGACTTGGTAATCTGGAAGTCGAGGTTGGAGCGTACGTTTACGCGGTTGAAGCCATAGCCGCCTTTGTAGCCGCGGCCGGTTTCGTATTCGCGGAAGAGGTCGCCTTCATGCAGGAAGTCGATGGCAGCGAAATATTTTACGACTTTCGTACCGCCGCTGATGTTGATGTTGGGGTTATAGGCCATGGCCGCCTTCTTGAAGAGAGCGTCGGCCCAGTCGATGTTGGGATAGCGCTCGGCTTCCTCGAGGTTGGCCGGATTGCGGTATTTTTCGATTACACTAATGGGAGTGATGCTCAGCCACGATTCGGGTTTAAGGCCGAGTTCGCGTTCAATCACGCGGTTGCGCATATACAGCGCCTCGGGAGAGCCCTCGGTGCCGGGAAGCTGAGAGGCCGATTTGACGGTCATGTTCATGCCGACAGAGATTTTGGCGCGTCCTTCGCTGCCGCGTTTGGTTGTGATGAGGATTACGCCGTTGGCGCCTTTCACACCGTAGACTGCGGTCGCCGAGGCGTCCTTGAGCACAGATACAGACTGGACAGAACCGATATCGACACTCGACATGGGGCGTTCGATACCGTCGACAAGAATCAGCGGGTCGCTGCCGTTCCACGAGGTCTGGCCGCGAATCACGATTTTGGGGTCTTCGTCGCCGGGCATGCCGCTCGACTGCATGGTCACTACGCCAGGCAGGTTGCCGGTGAGGGCCGCGCCTACGCTCGATACGCCGCCAGTGCGTGCCAGGGTCTCGCCTGTGGCCTGGGTGATGGCACCTACGACCGAGGCTTTCTTTTGCTGGCCGTAGCCGACTACAATCACTTCATCAAAGGCTTCGACTGCCGAAGACATGGTGACATTGACTACGCGGCGGCCGCCTACCTTCACGGACTGCGGCTTCATGCCTGTATATGAAAAACTGAGTATTGCCGTTGCGGCTTTGGGAACGTCTATGCGGTATTCACCGTCGATATTCGTCACCACGCCTGTTCGGCTTCCCTCCAGCGTGACTGAGACGCCGATGAGCACCTCGCCGGTGTCATCGACAACAGTGCCGGTGACGGTTTCGGCATAAGCAGCCGAAGTGCCGCCAAGGCACATCACAAGCAGCAGGAGAATGTAATGAATCCTTTTCTTTACATTTTTCATTGCTTTGGATTTAATAGATGATAATGAATTAGGTATTATGGTTTTAGTCGTTGTTAGACGCGTAGAGGCCTACGGTTGTTCCGGTGAATCCGCCGGCTTTTGCCGTCGACATGAACCCGGCATCGAGGTCTTCGCCTATTGTCTGCCAGGTCTCGCCCTTGTCGGTAGAGTATTTGAAGTCGAGTTTCATGCCTTTCGACTCTATGCGGAGATCGAGGCTCTTGTTGTCGGCGGCGAGTTCTTTGCCGGCGAGTTCTTCAGTACCGTTCTCAGTGATACGGCGGAGGACAATGCGCTGGCTGTCGCCCTTGCGGTCTTTGCCGAGGAAATACTGATGTACTTCGTCTTTGAACAGGAGCATTCCGGCGCATTGTTTTTCGTGTTCGGGCACGAATGTAAGGCGTGTGCCGGCGTTGTATTTATGATGCTGGATTCGGCGTCCCACGTAGGGCAGAACAGCTTTTTCGGTCGATTTGACATCGGCGCATTTTAAGGTGAGATGGCCGGGATTGATTTTCAGCGAATAGTAGTCTGTGGCGGAGCCGCGGAGTGTCAGCCATTCGTGTCCGAGAATGCTGTCGGTGAAGTTGTCGGTTCGGGCGAAGTTGCCGAATGTGGAGTCGTCGCCGCGCAGGTAGCCTTTTTTGGCAAGTTGGAGCGGCACGGTCTCGCCTTCGCGTGTCATGTATGGCCAGCCGTCTTCAGTCCATTTGACAGGCATGATGAATGTCTCGCGGCCAAGGTTTTCCATGTCGCCCTCGATAGGACGGCAGGCAAGGAATACGCTCCACCAGTCGCCGTCGGGCCCCTGCACGAGGTCGGCATGGCCTGCACATGTCACGGGGTTGGTACGTGAGCTGTCGAGTGTGCGTTGTGTGAGTATCGGGTTGCCTTCCCACGGAGTGAACGGCCCCATAGGCGAGTCGCCGCGATATATCACCTCGCTGTGCCATGTGCTGGTGCCACCTTCGGCTGTCATAAGGTAATATTTTCCTTTGATTTTGTAGATATGCGGACCTTCGCACCATATCGGCTTGTCCTGCGGGCGCACGCCTTTGTTCACGATTATCTTGCGTTCGCCGATACAGCGATCGGTGGCGGTGTCGAATTCGACAATGCGGACGGTGCGGTGTCCGGGGTATTCGGGAGCGTTGTCGGGCGCATCGTCGTTGTTGACTATGTAGGCCCTACCGTCTTCGTCGAAGAAGAAAGCGGGGTCTATGCCCTGCACTTCGGGCAGCATGACCGGATCGCTCCACTCGCCCGCGGGATTCTGGGTCTTTACAAAGAAATTGCCGGAGCCTACGTTAGTGGTAATCATGTAGTAGGTCTTGTTGGCAGGATTATAGGCAATGTCTGGCGCAAAAATACCGCCGCTCACATGCTGTTTTTCCAGATTCTGGAGCTGTGAGGAACGGGTGAGCACGTGACCGGTCTGTTTCCAGTTCACCAAATCGCGGCTGTGGAATACGGGTACACCGGGGTAGTAGGTGAATGTTGAGGTCACGAGGTAGTAGTCGCCTTCGCCGTTGGTGCATATCGAGGGGTCGGAGTACCACCCGGGCAGGATAGGGTTGTAGAACGAGCTGTCGGATGCCAGTGGATTGTCGGCGTAGTAATCGTCGGTGCCTTCGTAGCTGAACGAACTGAAAATTGCATGCGAGTTCTGTGGCTCGATATCGGTCGCCGATGAGGCGCAGCCTATGGCCGATGCCATGATGGCGGCTGATACCGGAAAAATGCAGAGCTTGGTTTTCATGGATCTGTTTTGTTTACTTTGCAAAAGTATTTAAAGACATTTTTTAACTTATTTTTATATCTCTCTATTTAATGCGTTTATGTATATGGGGTGGTGGGGTTTTGTATCATGTGCGTTAGAATTTGTAAAGCATATTTTGTATCGGGTTGATAGTTATTTAATTAAGAAATGGAGCAGGGCCGAAGCCCTCGCTCCTTTTCTTAATTGCTACCCCTGCGAGACAATCATATTTTACCTTTACCCAAAACTGAATTTTTAACCAATCTTATCCGGCTGAGGCTGTCGAGACCTCAGCCGGAACTATTCTAACCTATTACTTTTTATATTTGAATTCGTCGATGTCTATGTAGCCTCCATTGCCGGTGGTGGAGTAATTGAAAATGGCAAAGCGGGTGCCCATGAAGAATCGGCGGTAGTCGAATCGCATTTTGAACGGTTTGCCGATTTCGTACCACTCGGCTCCGTCGGTGCTGTAGGAGAAAGTAGCGGTATCGGTACCTGGCCGGAAATCGGCATTTATACGCAGCCATACTTCGTTGTGTTCAAGCGTAACCGATTCGGTGTCGACGGTTTCAACTGCGGTCACGGCATGGCCCGGCTCGCCCAGAGCTACCGACGCGGTCTGTGCCACGAGTCTACGGCCATTGCCGTCGTCGGCGATGGTGAGAAGTCCGGCGTCGCCGTTCCAGGCGGCAAAGCCGGCGCGGTCACCCGCTTTCATGCCCGATATGTCGATTTTTACGGTTCCTTCGCATGCCGGTCCTTCCATTCGCTGCGATATGGTGTTGCGGGCAAGAAAAATATTGTCGGCTGTGCCTACGGTATGGAGGCGAAGCCAGCCCGGACGTTCGCTCAGCGACCAGAGACTGTCGACTGGGTTATGATTCCACTGCCAGAGTATATTTTTACGGCCATCAGCAAAGTCGTCGGACATGGCGACGCCGGAGTGAGGCAGTGGCTCGGTTTTCTTTGTTATTACCGACGGTACGTGGCCGATGCTGTCGCCAAGCATGGGCCAGCCGTCGGTCCAGGTGGCGGGATTGAGCGTGAGAATACGGCCGACGCCTCCCCTGTCCTGAAATATTATACCCCACCAGTTGCCGTCGTTATCGTCGACCAGACAGCCTTGTCCGACATAGGGGAAACCTCCGAATTCCGATTGGAGCACTACCATCTTTTCGTACGGACCGGTGATGCTGTCGGCGCGGTAGCAGAGCTGGCGGCGCGGTTCTCCCGACGGCCATGATATGACAAAAGCATAGTATTTGCCATCGTGTTTTATCACACGGCTTCCTTCGTGCAGGCCCGTCTCGCTTGAATCTGGGTGTATGACAACCGTATCGATGCCGCCGGGTTCAACGCCGCTGAAATCGGATTTCAGTTCGCGCAGGCGTATGTCGCCTCCGCCGTAGAATACATAGTTGCGGCCGTCGTCGTCGAGGAGCAGAGATGCGTCGTGGAAATGATCTGTCCGGGCGAGCAGCTCCCATTTTCCGGCGGGGTCGGTAGTGGTGTATATATAGGATTTATAAGGCTGGTCGTTTGGCGAGAAGAGGACGTAGAAGCGGCCGTCGCGATAGCGTATCGATGTTGCCCACTGTCCTTTGCCGTAGACAGTGCCGCCTTCGAGGTCGTAGCGGGGTGTGTCTTCGAGCCGGTCGAATACATATCCTATGGTCCTCCAGTTCACGAGGTCTTTGGAGTGCATTACGGGGCAGCCTGGCATTAGGTGCATGGTGGTCGATACCATATAGAAATCATCGCCGACACGGATTACATCCGGGTCGGGCACATCGGCCCACAGAACCGGGTTTTCGACAGAAGATATAAGTGTTTCGCTGTGGCTTGAGCATCCCGGCATGAATAAGACGGAGACCGAGAGCACAAAGGCGATTCCAAGGCTGTTTTTTTTCATGGCATGCATGTGATATTGGTTCGATGCAAAATTATGAACAAGAACCGGGGAGGGTATTCACCGAAGTAACACATGCCATGAAAAACGAAACGCAACCGTTGACATATGTCACAGTTGCGTTCGTATTTGTATCAAAACCCTGTCAGAGGCTATTGTGGCGTGTTCAGGATAGCTTCTGCAGTGCGTCGGCCGGGTGTTTTTTTGTCGCGTGGGTGAATGTCGTTCCACTCGCCGATATCACCGTTTTTAATCCAATATGCACGGTCGGTTTCCTCGGCGGCCTGTCGCTGTGCGTCGCGCATCTGTTGCCATGCAGCCCGGCCTCCAGTGTCGGAGGGGTGCAGAAAATCGGCCAGTTCGACAATATAGAAAGGCAGCATGGGGTTGTCGAATGTCTGTCTCCAGTCGGCGATAAGTGATTTCATGATTTTGCAATAGCGCGAGCGGATATCGATGTCTGATTCTCCCTGATACCATACGACACCGCTGAACTGAAGATTTGCCATCGGCGCTATCAGACCGTTGTAGAGCACCGTAGGATTCTGGAAGAAATCGGTACGGACGGGGGCTTTTGGCATCAAGGCTCCTGCCGCATGTTTCCATTTGCCTTCGAGCGATATTTCGCTGTTGTCGGCAAAAATGAATTTATGTGGTTTCTCGGGCACGAAATGAGGCGTGCCGGCATTGCTTACCACACGTACGGTCACATTGTTGTCGCCTTCGCGGAGCACTCCGGCAGGAACCTTATATATGCGAGGGGGATATTGGTAGGAGGTGAACCCTACGAAGCGGCCATTGACCCATACGGAGTCGGCATCGACTATGCAGCCAAGACGTAGTTCGGCCTGTGCGCCGGCCTGTGCGGCATTGACGGTGAAGTTGCGCCGCAACCAGTGCGAGCCGTTGGCGGGACGTCCGTCGGCCGTTCCCCATTCACGTCCGAGCAGTTCGACTTCGGGCCACGTGCTGTCGTCGGTTGCAGGCGAGGCACGGTGTGTTCCCTTGTAGCCCGGATCGGTATCGGTCATAGTGCGATACCACAGATACGCTGCGCGGTCTTCTGCTTTGCCGACAAGTTCGCGATAGGTATCGTCTTCGACCAGCCGCAGGCGGCATTCCATGTCGGGATAGTCGCATATCGCCTCGTGGCTGAGCCAGTTTTCTATTTTGGAACCGCCCCAGCTTGAATTGACTATTCCTACGGGTACGCCTCCGTTCCGTTCATACAATTCCTTAGCCATGAAATATACCAGGGCACCGAATTTTTCCACTTCTCCCGGGTGTATTTTCTTCCATTGCGAGGGGCTGACATCGGCACGCGGGCCGTGGAACGCATATTCTTTCGGCGTCTTGAACTCGCGGATATAATCGTTGGAATAGCTATCGATTTCGTCGCGAAAAAAATCGGTGACGCGGCTTACCATCAGCTCCATATTGCTTTGGCCTGAGCATAGATAAAGGTCTCCGAAGAGCACATCGTCTATTTTCCGGCCGTTTACATCAAGTGTATATGGTCCGCCGGCTTTTATCGGTTTCAGGGTGACACTCCATGTGCTGTCTGCCGCCGCCCGGGCCGATGCGTGGCGGTTTGCGATCCTTACATCAATTTTTTCGCCGGGGTCGGCTTTGCCCCATATCACTACAGGGCGGTCGCGCTGCAGAATGACACCGTCGGAAAGAACCGCAGGCAGACTCACGACAGCCGAGGCTATTGCCGGGGTCATGAGAACACCGGCGATGACGCTGAGTTTTTTTATTTTCATATGTGGTCTGTAATTGGATTTTTCGGCTCAGGAGGCACATCACCGCGAAGGCAGCGCTGCCGGTACTCTGTCGGCGAGAAGCCGGTGTAGCGTTTGAAGGCAGTGGAGAAGTGAGGCTGAGAGGAGAATCCTACGGCATAAGCCACTTGTGTCACTTCGACATCGGGCTTCTGCAGGAGTCTGCAAGCGCGTTTGAGGCGTATGTTGCGTATGAAATCGCTCGGAGTCATGCCGATGAGGTCTTTGAGCTTGCGGTGGAGCTGCACGCGGCTTATGCCGGCGCTCTGCCCGAGCATTTCGACGTTTAGTTCGGGATTGTCGATCTGATCGTTGATGATGCGCATTATTTTTTCCATCAGAGCCTCGTCGTTACCTTTGAGTTCGGGTGGCGCAATTTTCGCTTCTGTATCCTGAGCGCCCGAGAACTTGCCTTTGAGGCGCAGGCGGTTCCCTATCAGATTGTCAATCATTGTATCGAGTTCCTCGATATTGAAGGGTTTTCCGAGATAGCCGTCGGCACCGCGGTCCCAACCTTCGATACGGTCGGCGATGTCGTTTTTAGAGCTGAGTATTATTACGGGAATATGATGCGTGTCGACGTTCGATTTCATTAGCCGAAGGAAGGTGAGGCCGTCCATCACAGGCATTTTCACATCGCAGACCACAAGGTCGATATTGCACTCGTGTATCACTTTGAGAGCGTCGGAGCCATTGTCGGCGGTTGCTGTCTTATAGCCTGATTCTTCGAGATGGCGGCGTATATAGTCGCGAAGTTCGATGTCGTCGTCGACAACGAGAATGTGGCGGGGCGAGGCTATTCGTTTCCGCTTTGGCATGTCGACATTCTGCACCGGTTGTATGTTGCTTATGGCTAAGTGTTTGTCGGGCGTATCTCCTGCATTCTCGCTGCGTTGCTGAAGTTCTTCCGGCGAATATGCCGATTCGCCAAGAGGTATGCGGACGGTGAAGGTGCTTCCGTGGATTCCGTCGGAGCGGTTGCAACCTGTTATAGAGCCGTGGTGCAGCAGTGTGAGCTGACGGCAAAGGTCGAGTCCGATACCTACACCGGCGATTCCGGCCGAATGGTTCTCTCTTGCCCGGTAAAAGCGGGCGAAGATTTGTTCCTGCGTCTTGTTGCCGAGACCTATGCCGGTGTCGACAACGCTGATTTCGGCGCAGGAGCCGAGGTTGTCATCGTGCACTCCTTTGAGAACGACATCTATATTACCGCCGTCGGGAGTGTATTTTATGGCGTTGGATATGATGTTTACCAGAATTTTGTCGAGATTGTCGCGGTCAATCCATACCTGGTCGGGCACACTGCCTTCGTCGTGAAATTCGAGGCTTATTTTCTTGTCGGCGGCCTGAGGCTTGAACATGTCTATCAGCTCGCCTATGAACGAACCGAGGTCGGTGCGCCGGCATAGCAGGCGCATGCCGCCTTTTTCGATTTTTCGCAGATCGAGGAGCTGATTCACAAGCGAAAGAATGCGCTGGCCGTTGCGATACATGGTGCGCAGCTTTTCTTTCACGGCCGGCGGGAACGGTTCTTTAAGCAGCGATTCGAGAGGAGTGAGAATGAGGGTTATAGGCGAACGAATGTCGTGCGATACATCAATGAAAAATCGTATTTTGGCCTCGTTGCTCTTTTCTTCGCGCTTTTTCTCCATGACTGTCACCGAAAGTATTATCAGCGACAGAAGTATTATTGCATAGATTGCTTTTGCCAGTCCGCTCATGTACCACGGAGTGGATATGGCGATGGTTATGATAGTCTCGTCGGAGCTTACATTGTTGTCTACAGCCTTTATGCACAGTCGGTATAATCCGGGGTCGAGATGCGGGAGGTAGACCACGTTTTCGCCCGGCGCCGTGAGAGTCCACTCGTCGGAGTATCCTGATATGCGCCACATATAGCGTACGTTGGCTGCGTCACGGAAGTCAAGGGCCGACAGTTTGATGGTTAGAGAATTGTCTTTATACGGCAGTCTTAATGCCAGGGGTTCTTCGTCTTTTATGACGCTCACACCGTCGATGGTGGTTGTGCGGTTTATGCGGTCGCCATTGAGTATTATCGATGTTGCCTGTATCTTTCTGTCGAATCCTACGGCCGGAATTGAATCGGAGAAGAACATTGTGAGGCCGAGGTCGCTGCCAAGCACTATTTTATTGTCGGAAAAGACCGCGCCGAAAGGAAATTTGTTTTCGAAAAGACCATATCCGCCATAATAAACCGCAATTTTGTCGCTGTCGGCCGGAAGATAGTTTAGTCCGCGTTTTGTGCCTATCCAGCAGTCTCCGCTACTGTCGACTGTGATGGAGCGGATATCATTGTCGGTCAGGCCTTCGAGGGTGGTGTATTTGCGTCGCATGTTTCCGTCGGTGTCATAGTGTATCAGGCCGTGACTTGTTCCTGCAAGCACGCTCCCGTCGGGTTGAGGAGCAAGTGCATATGTGGCGCCTTTGATAAAAGGACTCTGGTCGAGTGGCATCAGCTCGTCGGACGCAATGTCGTAGCAGGAAATACCTCCATACAGTCCTATCCATACTTTGGAGCAATCGTTCGACATTTTCATAGATGAAAAGAACGGATTATTCAGACGTCCTCCGTGGGGGTTGGATTCATACCATTTGCGCGACTGCGATATCGGGTCGTATTTCATAAGACCGAGGCCATGGAATCCGACCAGCAGCTCGCCTCCTGGAAGTTCGCACATAATCATCGACGGGTATTTTCCCGGCAAAGTCAATATGCGGCGAAGTTTGCCTGAAGGGAGCGACATCTCCCATATGCCGTCGTTGGAAACTCCGATAAGTATTCGGTCGGAGTTTGTGGGATAGATGGAGCATACTGTTCCTTTGACAGGAATGCGGTGTTGAGAGATTCGGTTTCCGTCGGCAGACAGTATTCCGAGTTCATTGCCGTATCCGAGTATTATTTTGTCGTCGCAGACGGCAAATCCATCGATGCCGCCCTTGAAGTCGGGCAGGGCTTCTGCCACCGGATAATAGTTGAACGGAATGGAATTGAACGGAATATATGCGATGCCTTTGTAGTGGCAGCCCAACCACAGATTCCCTTCGGGGTCGGCGTAGATAGCGCCGAGTTTGACGTTCCATAGGTCGATTGACGGAAGGTATATCTGTGTACAGGGTTGTACGGTCTTTTTGCCGGCTTCGATTTTCCATATGCCGCTACATGACGTCGAGAAGTAGACACTGTCGTCGATTCCGCGCGTGAAGTTGTTGACATGCATCCGTGCGTTGTCTTCCGACATTATGCTTTCGACTCTGTTTTGTTCGTCCGGGTAGATTCGGTATATGTCGTTGACGGAGCTTACAAGAATATTGCCGTCAGCTTCTACCTCTATATCGGTTATATATCCGTCGGCGACATCTATCGTGGTCGGGTTTCCGTTGGGGCTGATTGAATAGACTTTGCCGTGTCGGGTGCCTATATAGAAATGTCCTTGTCGGTTCTGACTCAGGCACACTTGTTCGGTTTCGTCGGGCAGATTGAGCATATATCGCACGGCGGCAGGCTCGTCGCCACTCTCGTCGACCACATACAGTCCGGTGCCGGCTACGATGAATGTTATGGTGCCGTCGTTTTGCTCGCAAATGTCGATGATATAGCCGTCGTAGTTCATCGACGGTAGTTTTATACGCTTGAAGGAGTCGCTGTCGGGGTCGTAGAGATTTAGGCCGTTTGAGCTTGTGGCCCATATTCGGCCTTTTGAGTCGGAAATAACGTTGAGGAGGCGGCTGTCGCTGAGCGAGCGTGGGTCGTTTTCTTCGTGGCGGTATAGAATATAGTTGTTTCCGTCAAATTTCAATAGTCCGCTGTCTGTGGCAATCCAGAGGAATCCATCGGAATCGCGGCAGAAGCCGAGATACGTGCCGGTGGTGAATGACGGGTCGGAGAACATTCGGCCAGTCTGCGACGCCGAGGCCGGCAAAGTGCAACAGAAGGCGATTCCCAGTAATAGGAGACGGTATATGATTCTGAAAAGTGTCGTCATGGTTTAGATGTTATTAAAAACCGCTTGGATTTTTCTACGTACAAAATTACAATCTTTTCCGTCATATATCATAGAATATCTTTCCGAAATCTAAGGTGTTGTACGATAATGTACGTTATTGTTACAAATCTGAAAGTCATGATACGAGGTAAAATCAGCTGTTTACGTATGGTTTATCCCGGGAATGAATAATTGAATTAACTTTGCATGTGTTAAGATTCATCACCAGACTACTACCCATGAAGTATAATGTAGACCATCTGTTGCGCCGTGTTGCGGCCTCTGTTTTCATTGCTGTTGCTTCCTGTTTTCCGGCGGCGGCTCTCGACCACCCGACAGCGGCAGTTGCGGTCGGAACCGACAATTCCTTTACTCTTATAGCACCTTCGGCTCAGACCGGAAAAGCATTGCCGATATATGTCGACAGTTCCGATTACAAGGGCGTATGGATTGCTGCGGCTAATCTCTCGTCCGATTTCCGAAGAGTATGCGGTCAGGCTGCCGAGTTAGTGAACAAGCCGGCGGTCCGCAATATGATTATAGTCGGCTCGGTGTCGAGTCCGGTAATCAGGCGTATGGTAAAAGATAACAAGATAGATGGCAGCCAGCTTGAAGGCAAAGTCGAGAAATATATGATATCGACAGTGTCCGACCCGCTGCCGGGTGTCGAAGAAGCCCTTGTGATTGCAGGCAGCGACATGCGTGGTACCATATATGGCATCTATGAGCTTTCCGAACTTATTGGCGTGTCGCCGTGGTACGACTGGGCTGACGTTCCGGCAGTGCACCGCGACAGTTTTGCCATAAGACGAGGCACATATACCGCCGGAGAGCCTGCCGTGAGGTATCGAGGTATATTTCTGAACGACGAAGGCCCTTGCCTTATGACATGGGTCAAGAACAAATATGGAACTGATTATGGCGACCACCGTTTCTATGGCCGCGTGTTCGAACTTCTGCTGCGCCTGCGTGGCAATTTTCTCTGGCCGGCGATGTGGAACTGGGAGTTTTATGCAGATGATGCCGAAAACAGCCGTCTGGCTTCGGAAATGGGTGTGATTATTGGCACCTCGCATCACGAGCCTATGGGGCGTAGCCACAAGGAATGGGTGCGCAACCAAGACAAGTACGGGCCTTGGAATTATAATACTAATCAGAAAGGACTCGATGTGTTTTTCGCTGAGGGCATAAAGCGTATGAAGGATACGGAAGATCTGGTCACCATAGGCATGCGCGGCGACGGCGACGAGGCGATGAGCGAGGAAGCCGATGTGAAGCTGCTCGAAAAAATCATAGCCAATCAGCGAAAGATTATCAGACGGGAGACTGAACGCCCCGCAAAGGAAACACCACAGGTGTGGGCCCTGTATAAAGAAGTGCTGGATTACTACGACAAGGGTCTTCGCGTTCCGGACGATGTGACACTGCTGCTTTGTGATGATAACTGGGGAAATATACGCCGTCTGCCCGACGCTAAGGAACGTATGCACCCGGGGGGCTGGGGTATGTATTACCATGTGGACTATGTAGGTGCACCACGCAACAGCAAGCTCCTGAACTGCACTCCAATACAGAATATGTGGGAACAAATGCGACTTGCCTACGACTATGGGATAGAGAAAATATGGATTTTAAATGTGGGCGACCTCAAGCCTATGGAATATCCGATAACTCTTTTCCTCGATATGGCATGGAATCCCAAGGCTTTCAGCAATGAGAATCTGCTCGACCATACCCGTGGTTTCTTCAGCCGGCAGTTTGGGCCGGAGAGAGCAGAGGAGGCTGCCCGGATATTCAATCTTTTGTGCAAATACAACGGCCGGTGCACGCCCGAATTACTCGATTCCGACACCTATTCGCTTGAAAGCGGAGAGTGGAAGAAGGTGCGCGATGAGTTTATGCTCCTCGAGACAGAGGCTCTCCGTCAGTATCTTGCTCTGGAGCCGCAGTATCATGACGCATACAGGGAGCTGATTCTTTTCCCGCTGCAGGTGATGGCGAATCTCTATGACATGTACTATTCCGTAGCTATGAACCGTGCTGCATATGCCAAAGGTATGCCCGAGGCTGATTTCTGGGCCGAACGTGCCGAGAAGTGTTTTGCACGCGATGCCGAACTCATGAACGAATATAATAAGGTGATTGCCGGTGGAAAATGGGATGGCATGATGGTGCAGAAGCATATCGGTTATACCAGCTGGAACGATGATTTCCCCTGCGACGTGCTGCCTGAGGTATATCGTGTATCCGAAAAGAATTGTGCCGAAGGTAATTACCGATTCACCGAGGCGGCTGATTGTGTCGTTATGGAAGCCGAGCATTTCTATAGGGCCGTAACGCCGGAGGGTGAAGGCCGCTGGACTGTCGTTCCCTACATGGGCCGTACTCTCAGCGGAGTTTCGCTAATGCCTTATACGGTTTCTGCCGAGGGTGCTCGTCTGGATTATTCACTTAAATTACCGGAAAGTACGGACAGCGTTGAGGTGCATGTCATAACCAAGTCGACTCTTGCCTTTGCCCGCCGCGATGGTCATCGCTACGCAGTTGGGTTTGCCGGCACCGAGCCTGTGGAGGTGAATTTCAATGCAGACCTCAACGAGGCACCTGAGAATATCCATACAGTATATTATCCTACGATAGCTCGGCGTGTTATTGAAAAGACAGTGAAACTGCCTGTGCCGGCTCCGGCATCCGACGGCAGTGTCATCCTTTCGTTGTCTCCGCTTGATCCCGGGGTCGTATTCGAAAAAATAGTTGTTGATGCCGGTGGCTATAAGTCTTCATATCTTTTCGGCGAGGAATCGCCGGTGACGCGTCGGTAACAGAATTGGTATATGAAAAAGTTGATTCCTGCAATTTCACTTGCACTGGTGGCGATGACACTTGCCGCAGCCAACCCATACCCGATTGTCCAGACGAGCTATATCGCCGACCCTGCGCCAATGGTATATAACGACACCGTTTTTCTTTATACCACCCACGACGAGGACGATGCCGATGGCTTCAAGATGTTCGACTGGCTGCTGTACACTTCGACCGACATGGTGAACTGGACCGACCACGGCGCTGTTGCGTCTCTCAGGAATTTCGCCTGGAATCCACGTGATAATGGTGCATGGGCCGAGCAGGTAGTGGAGCGCGACGGCAAATTCTATATGTATTGCCCCATACATGGCAACGGCATCGGCGTGCTTGTGGCTGATTCGCCTTACGGCCCTTTCAAAGACCCTATCGGCAAGCCTCTTGTATGGCAGAAAGAACATTGGAACGACATAGACCCGACTGTCCTTATCGATGACGACGGACAGGCTTACATGTACTGGGGTAATCCGGATTTATACTGCGTGCGACTGAACTCCGATATGGTGTCGACTGCCGGTGAGATAATGAAATTCCCCAAAATCACCGACTATCAGGAAGGCCCATGGATATGGAAGCGTAACGACCGGTATTATCTTGCATTTGCCTCTACGTGCTGTCCTGAGGGTATAGGATATGCGATGGGCGACAGTCCGCTCGGGCCGTGGGAATACAAGGAGCACATAATGGACCATTCGCCTCGTTCGAACGGAAATCATCCCGGTATAATCGACTATAAGGGAAAGAGCTACGTGTTTGGACTCAGCTACGAGGTGCTTCGTCTTCAGACTCCGCAGCATCACGAACGCCGCAGTGTCGAGGCGGCCGAAATGACATATAATGACGACGGAACAATCCGGGAATTACCATTCTGGCGTGATACCGATCTCAATCCATGTGGCACGCTCGACCCATATCGTCGTGTCGAGGCTGAAACAATGGCCTGGGGATATGGTCTTAAGAATGGACGTATTGATGACCGTAATATGTATGTCGGCAATACCAGCAAGGGGAAGCACATACTCGTCCGCAATGTCGATTTCGGCAGTAAGTCGCCACGCAGATTTCTGATGAATGCGGCGTCTGTCAGAGATGGCGGTATGATAGAACTGCGAGTCGATGCTCCCGACGGCCGCCTTATCGGACTGATGGTGATAGACCGCACCGGTGCGGCCGATAAATACGGTCTGAACGATTGCACCGTAAATGATATTACAGGAATTCACGACCTTTATTTCGTTTTTAGTGGCGAAGGTACGGAAGAACTATACCGTCTTGATTGGTGGAAATTTGAAAAATAGACTGGTTTTGTGTGCATTGTTAGGGAAATCCTCTGTGTGCATGCAACAGTGACAGTGAAACAAGTATAATAATCGTATTGTAAAACTCTAAGCATATTCTATCATGTATTTATTAGGATATGATATAGGCAGTTCGTCGGTAAAGGCAGCTCTTGTGGATTCTGCCTCAGGCGTCTGTGTGGCCTCTGATTTCTTTCCTAAAAGCGAGGCTCCAATAAAGGCTCTGCAGCCCGGCTGGGCTGAGCAGAACCCCGAAAACTGGTGGAAATATCTTTCGGAAGCCACGGCCTCGGTTCTAAAAAAATCGGGTGTCGCACCTGCTGATATAAAGGCCATCGGCATTTCTTACCAGATGCATGGCCTTGTGCTTCTCGACAAGGAACGCCGGGTGCTTCGCGATGCCATAATATGGTGCGATTCGCGAGGTGTGCCTTTCGGAGAGAAAGCCTTTGCCGAGCTTGGCAGCGAAGCGACGCTTTCACATCTTCTGAACTCGCCCGGCAATTTCACTGCCGCCAAGCTACAATGGGTGAAGCAGAACGAACCGGAAATTTTCGACCGTACAGACAAAATAATGCTCCCCGGCGATTACATTGCCATGCGTCTTACTGGGGAGGTTTGTACTACTGCTTCGGGTCTTTCGGAAATGATGCTTTGGGATTTCAAGACCAATGCCTTGGCCGGTTTTCTTATGGATTATTTCGGTTACGACAGTTCGATAATCCCTGAGATAAAGGATACTTTCTGTGAGCAGGGACGTCTGACTGCGGCTGCGGCTACTGAACTCGGCCTTGCCGAAGGCACGCCGGTCACATATCGTGCCGGAGACCAACCCAACAAAGCGCTCTCGCTCAATGTGTTCAATCCGGGCGAGGTCGCTTCGACAGCAGGAACCAGTGGCGTTGTCTATGGAATCAACGGAACGGTAGACTATGACCCGTGTTCGAGGGTAAATAACTTTGCACATGTCAATCATTCGTCCGCGCAGACGCGTATTGGGGTTATGACATGTATAAGCGGAACGGGCATTCTCAATTCATGGTGCAAGCGCAATATTGCCCCGGCCGGGATATCCTATGCCGATATGAACGACTTCGCGGCCATGGCGCCAGTGGGAGCCTCAGGCGTTACGGTGCTCCCGTTCGGCAATGGTGCCGAGCGCGTGCTTGAGAACCGTCAGGCCGGCTGTTCTTTCCATGGCATTAATTTCAATATCCATAACCGCAGCCATCTGCTGCGTGCCGCACAGGAGGGCATTGTATTCTCGTTCATGTATGGCATGGAAATAATGGAGAGCATAGGCATGAAAATCGATAAAATCCATGCCGGCAATGCAAATATGTTCCTCAGCCCGATTTTCCGCGATACTCTTGCCGGAGTGTCGGGAGCTACGATTGAATTGTATGATACTGATGGTGCAGTCGGAGCGGCCAAAGGTGCCGGTATCGGTGCCGGAATCTACAAGGACAATACAGAGGCATTTGCCTCGCTTGTAAAACTCGATGAGATAATGCCGGCACCCGACCGTGAGCCTTATATCGAGGCATATGACAGATGGAAAAAATACCTGAGACAAATTTAAGAGGTTGTTTAATAACATATGTGAAAACACAGGTTGGTGTATTTTTGCTTAAAT
>CAJTOB010000018.1 GCA_910578035.1 uncultured Muribaculaceae bacterium | reverse complement strand
TCATCTTCCGCCTGTGCAATATATATGCCTAAACACAGGTTTATTACCATGCACCCATATGCACCGCCATTTCGGCTTGACCCAGACTAACCTCAACATAATCAATCTTATAAAGAGAAAAGCAGTTATACCCGGTGTACAGGGTATAACTGCTTTTCATCAAGGGCGGAGAGGACGAGATTCGAACTCGTGGATAGGATTGCTCCCATCGTCGGTTTAGCAAACCGGTGGTTTCAGCCACTCACCCACCTCTCCTTAGAAGTGCCGTAGCATTTTCGTAGTGCAAAGGTAGTCACTTTTTTTTATATGGCAAATTTTTGAGGCAGTTTTTTTGTCGTTTTTGAAAAATAATTTGTCCTTATTTTGCCACACTATTGATTCTCAACGGATTTACGCGCTGCACTCAATTTTTCGGGAGTGCCGATATCAAACCAGTGGTATGGGCTTACAGGAGTAAAAGGAACAATATCAATCTTTGCACAAGAATCGATATAGAAATCCATAATGCTGCACGGTGTCAGTTCGGCTCCTACATACTCATCTACAGCCGCAAGAATATTTCCTGATATAATATGAACTCCACCAAATGCCGCCGGCTGTAAACCGGCTGTTTCAATACCCGAAGGGCGAACCATGCCTGTCTTTACATTTCGCCAGCCTATCATCTTTTTTTCATCAAAAAGGAGCTCGCGCGATGATTTCCTCGCAGGGTCTACAAGCAGTGTTGCCCTACCCTCCTTATGCGCCTCCAACATTCCGCAAAGGCTGAAATCTGTAAATATATCAGCATTGTGGATTATAACTGGTTCTGACGGCAACAACGGCGTCCGGAAAGCATTCTCCCGATATATCTTGGCTAGGCCACCGGCTGTATCGAGAAGGAGCGCACTTTCGTCGCTTACGCCTACATGCGGATAATTTTCGGAAAGATAGCTGATAATCTGCGATGGAAAATGGTGGACATTAACTATGATATCATCAGCACCGGCAGCCATAAGTTTATCAATAACATGCCCTAAGACCGGCTTCCCGGCAAGGGGTGCCAAGGCCTTAGGGTGATGGTCGGTAAAGGGTTTGAGGCGCGCACCGATGCCGGCTGCAAACACTACTGCTTTCATTCTTTGATGTTGAATGTCTGCTGGATATCCTGCTCGCGGTGAACGAGTTCTACCTTAATGTTATATTTCTTCGCTATATGCTCTGCCATGTGCTGAGCGCAATACACAGAGCGGTGCTGTCCGCCGGTGCAGCCGAATGCAACCATAAGATTGGTGAAGCCGCGTTCGATGTATCGCGACACTGAAGAATCCACAAGGTCGTAACAATGCGAGAGAAATTCCGTAATCTCTCCATCGTTTTCAAGAAATTCTATCACTGGCGCGTCAAGACCGGTGAAGGGCTTGTAGCGGTCGTATTTACCCGGATTGTTAACAGCGCGGCAGTCGAATACGTATCCGCCGCCATTGCCTGAAGTATCATTGGGAATTCCTTTCTTATAAGCAAAGCTGAGGACTTTTACTGTAAGCTTTTTCTTGCCGATTTCATCGGTGAACTGCTTCATATTCACAAGCTTCACTAACAGATTGCTCAGATAAGGATATTCGCCATATGGAGTGGTCAGAAGCGCTCGCAGATTTGCTATCGCATAAGGCACACTCTGCATGAAATGCGGTTTCTTCTCGAAATATCCACGGAAGCCATAGGCACCAAGCACCTGAAGAGTTCTGAACAGGACGAAATGACGAAGACAGCCCATGAATTCTTCTTTAGCGATAGGATAGAAATTCTGGACTTCTTCCAGATAGTGGTCGAGCAGTTCGACACGAAGACTATCCGGCAGATTGGCCTTCGCCTGCCATAGGAACGATGCTATATCATAGTAGAACGGACCTCGACGCCCTCCCTGAAAATCTATCAGCCATGGCTCGCCATCGCGTATCATGACGTTGCGGCTCTGGAAATCGCGATACATGAATGTATCGGTATCTGTGCGGAGCAGCACGTCGGCCATAGCCTGAAAATCGTCCTCAAGCTTGTCTTCTTCAAAATCAAGGCCTGTAGCTTTCAGGAAGCAGTATTTGAAATAATTCAAATCCCACATTATGGAGCGACGGTCGAAGGAGGTTGTAGGATAGCAGACGCTGAAATCCATGTCGCGCGCGCCCCCGAACTGCACCCTTGGAAGAAGTCTGATTGTTTTTATAAGCAGTTCTTTCTCATGATTTGAGAAAGACTTAGTGAGGCGTCCTTTCTCAATTTCTTTGAACAGGACGGTATCGCCGAGGTCGGTCTGAAGATAGGCCATACCGTCGCCACTCACGGCAACTACTACAGGCACCGGCAGCCCTTTTTCTGCAAAATGGGCTGCCATATATATGAATGCCTTGTTTTCAGCCAAAGAAGTTCCGAGCACTCCTATCAGGCTTGCGCCGTCAGGCCCTTCGAGCCTAAAATATCGGCGATTGGAGCCGGAAGATGGCAGTTCTGTCACACTCTGCGGCTTGCAGCCGGCTGTTTTCTCAAAAAGATTTTTCAGAGTTTCGATATCCATAGTCTGTCAATTGCCGAGATCCGACAGGAATTTAATTCTGACGAGGCGGATTTCCTGTTCAGAAAAATCACAGCACAACTCTTTGTAGGCATCTTCGAGACTATCGCTTTCGCTGCTACGGAAGTAATCGAATATATCGTCCTGATCCTCGGGATCAATTATTTCATCAATAAAGTAAGATATGTTTATTCTCGTGCCGGCGTTGACAATGGCTTCAATTTCATCAAGAAGCTGATCGAAGTCCATGCCGTTTGACTCAGCCACTTCGTTGAGGTCTATTTTGCGGTCAATAGCCTGTATTATTGCTATTTTCAGCTTGCTCTTATTGGCTACCGTCCTCACACGAAGGTCTTCAGGACGCTCTATTTCGTTTTCGTCCACATAGGTACGTATGACCTTTATGAATTCGTCGCCGTAACGCTTGGCTTTTCCAACGCCTACTCCTACGATATTTGCAAGTTCGTCGGCTGTTATAGGATATGTCGTAGCCATTGCCTCAAGCGAGGGGTCCTGAAATATGACATAGGGAGGCAACTTGAGCCCTGATGCTATCTTGCGACGAAGGGCCGACAGAATCGCAAACAATTCGGGGTCTGCAGCGCATGATGACCCACTTTTCATGATAGCTTCTTCGTCGGGAGCATCTTCATTGAATTCGCCGTCCTCAACAATCTTGAACGACACAGGCTTGTCCAAAAAGCGCTTGCCTTTGGCTGTAAGTTTAAGAATTCCGTAATTTTCGATGCCTCTCTCTATATACCCCTCGATTATGGCCTGCCGTATAACAGAGGCAAGATATTTAGGGTCGGTACCTTCCGCACAGCCGAAGACTTCTGATTCCTCATGTCGGTAGGAACGAACGTCGGCAGTGGCACGGCCCGTCATGACATCGATAATATATTCGGTTTTAAATTTTTCCTTAAGAGCGGCAATTGTTTCCAAAGCCGCAGACAAATCATCTTGTGCTTCCACTTTTTTCTTAGGATTGAGACAGTTGTCGCAGTTTCCACAGTTGTCTGCCCCGAAAGTTTCACCAAAATAATGGAGAATGCTTTTGCGCCGGCATACAGCAGATTCGGCATATGCCGCAGTCTCCGCAAGAAGCTGACGACCGATTTCCTGCTCGGCCACAGGCTTGCCTTGCATGAATTTCTCCATTTTCTGGAGATCCTTGCGAGCATAAAAAGTAAGACACACGCCTTCGCCGCCATCGCGGCCGCTACGCCCCGTCTCCTGATAATATCCCTCGAGGGATTTTGGCATATCATAGTGGATTACATAGCGGACATCAGGCTTATCGATACCCATGCCGAAAGCAATTGTAGCCACGATAACATCTACTTTCTCAAGCAGAAAAGCGTCTTGATTGGCGCTGCGGGTAGCGCCGTCCATGCCGGCATGATAGGCAAGGGCGCTGATATTGTTCACACGAAGCAGTTCGGCAAGCTCTTCTACTTTTTTGCGGGAAAGACAGTAGATGATACCCGATTTTCCGGAACGCTGCTTGATGAAACGGATTATATCGCGGTCTACCGACGAAGTCTTCGGTCTGACTTCATAATAAAGATTCTCTCGATTGAACGACGATTTGTAGATGTGAGCGTCGGCCATTGCGAGATTCTTCTGAATGTCGTGTTGTACCTTAGGTGTTGCCGTTGCTGTCAATGCAATGAGAGGACGAGTGCCTATCTCATTGATAATTGGCCTGATTCTGCGGTATTCCGGACGGAAATCATGTCCCCATTCAGATATACAGTGAGCTTCATCTACGGCGTAGAACGATATGGAAACTGTTTTTAGAAACTCTATATTCTCTTCTTTAGTAAGAGATTCTGGCGCGACATACAGCAGTTTGGTGTGGCCGGCCGATACATCAGACTTGACCTGGTCAATAGCGGCTTTGGTCAGCGATGAATTAAGGAAATGGGCTATATTGTCTTTCTCGCTGTAGTTCCTCATAGCATCAACCTGATTCTTCATCAGTGCTATGAGAGGCGATATAACAATGGCCGTGCCTTCGCTCATCAGCGCGGGCAGCTGGTAGCATAGCGATTTTCCACCGCCGGTCGGCATGATTACGAATGTATCGTGCCCGCCGAGAAGACTCAGCATTATGGATTCCTGATGTCCTTTGAAGGTATCGAAACCGAAATGAGTCTTCAGAGCGTCGCCAAGTTGCTGCTGTGTCACCATATTATTGGAAATTTAGAGGAGGGTTAGTATCTATCAGACTGCATTGACATCGAAATGTGCCGACTCGAGCTGGCTGGCGCAGAATTCGGCATCGACAACCAATTCTTTAGTATCTGTCGACGGAATATCGAACATTGAGTTCATCATCACCGTTTCGACAATAGAACGAAGGCCTCGGGCACCGAGCTTGAACTCGATTGCCTTGTCGACAATATAATCGAGAGCATCTTCGGTAAATACAAGTTTTACCCCGTCCATATCGAAAAGCTTGACATACTGCCGCACAATGGCGTTCTTGGGCTCGGTCAGGATTCGGCGAAGTGCCGAACGGTCGAGCGGCAAAAGATGCGCCAGGATTGGGAGACGACCTATAATTTCGGGAATAAGGCCGAATGTTTTCAAATCCTGCGGTGCCACGTGACTCATATAGCTGTCGCGTTCGATGCGGCGAGTAGCCTCGTCGGTAGAGAAGCCGACAAAACTTTTATTGAGACGGTGTGCGATTGCCTGTTCGATGCCGTCGAAAGCACCTCCGCAGATAAACAGAATATTCTTTGTATCAACGGCTATCATTGGTTGTTCAGGATGCTTTCGGCCACCCTGAGGAGGAACATTTACGACAGAACCTTCGAGCAACTTCAAAAGGCCCTGCTGCACGCCCTCGCCACCGACATCGCGTGTAATAGACGGATTGTCTCCTTTTCGGGCTATCTTGTCGATTTCATCGATGAATACAATACCTTTCTGAGCTTTCTCGACGTCGTAGTCTGCCACTTGGAGCAGACGAGTGAGCAGACTCTCTATATCCTCACCGACATAACCGGCCTGAGTCAGAACCGTAGCATCTACAATCGTAAACGGAACATCGAGCATTCTGGCGATGGTTCTGGCAATAAGCGTCTTGCCGGTGCCGGTTGGACCGACCATCACGATATTGCTCTTTTCAATCTCTACATCGTTCTTGCCTTTATCCTGGGCAAGACGCTTGTAATGATTGTATACCGCTACCGACAGGTATTTTTTAGCCTGGTCCTGGCCTATGATATACTGGTCGAGGAAGTCTTTTATTTCCGCGGGCTTAGGCAAGGGCTTGGCAAGGTTTTCTTCACCCTTGCAAGCGCCTTTATTTTTATTCGATGCCTTGGCTCTGGCAATCGTAGCCCTTTGCTGAGACTGCTCATCGTCATCTATAAGCCCGAGCATTGAAGCCGCAGTGTCGATACAGTCAAGGCAGATATGCGCGTCTTCCAGAGGCGACGGGAGCAAAGTCGCTCCCTGAGCCTCGGTCCGTCCGCAGAAACTGCAGTGTGAAACTGTCTTCTTTGCCATTACTTCTTAGCTTTAACAAGCACGCGGTCAATCATACCATATTCCAGAGCCTCTTCAGCGGTCATCCAGTAGTCGCGGTCGGAATCTTTCTCAACCTTCTCAAACGGCTGACCCGAGTGGTCTGCAATGATATTATAGAGTTCCGATTTGAGCTTCTTGATTTCTCTTACGGTAATCTCCATATCTGTCGCCTGACCCTGAGCGCCACCCATAGGCTGATGAATCATCACGCGTGAATGCTTGAGGGCAAAGCGCTTGCCTTTCTCGCCTGAGACAAGCAGGACAGCAGCCATCGAAGCTGCCATGCCGGTGCAGATAGTAGTGACATCACTCTGAATATACTGCATGGTATCGTATATGCCAAGACCGGCATACACCGAACCACCAGGAGAGTTGATATAAATAGACACGTCCTTTCCGGGATCTGCTGAATCAAGATAAAGCAACTGAGCCTGGATAACATTAGCAGTATAGTCGTTTACTTCAGTACCAAGGAAGATGATTCTGTCCATCATCAGGCGCGAGAATACATCCATCTGGGCGACATTCAGCGAACGCTCCTCAATGATAGTGGGGCTTATATAAGAGGCCACCGGAGCAGAGGCGCGCGAGGTAAGAGAGGCGTATTGATCAAGAGCCAGTCCATTCATACCAAGATGATGAACGGCAAATTTTCTAAAGTCGTTATCAGACATATTCATTAATAAATAATATTTGCAATATGCGGGCACACGAGGCGCCATTTTCTTGTTCAAAGTTACACAAATTTTCGTATTCTGCCAAATATTTCAATAAGCCGCATGAAAATATTTGTCGAAAGGAACTAATTTTGCATTGTAAACCTTTTTGAATTTTAATAATGAAACCGACCGAGACCAGTTTTAACGAAATGCAGACCGTAAAACGACATTTTTTCGCCATGAGAAACGGCATTATAGCCGACACTCTGCGGCATGCAGGCTCGCCGTTTAAAATAATATTCGGACTCAACCTCCCGCAGCTCATCGAAATAGCCGAATCGACACCACACTCCGCAGAACTGGCAACAAGACTCTGGAACAACTCAACCACACGAGAAAGCATGCTGCTTGCTCCTATGATATTCCCTCGCGAGGAATTCGACGCACATACTGCGGCTGAATGGTCTTCACAGATTCCCACCCCGGAAGTAGCCGACATACTATGCCACCGCCTGCTTCGGCATATGCCCTACTCCATTGAACTTGCCGTCTCGCTGTGCGAATCAGACGAAGACATGCAGCGCTACACAGGCCTGAGGCTTCTTTTCAACATAATAGGACACAATGCCAAAACGGCCCTCGAATATGCCGAAAGGGAGCTTAACGCACAATGCGTCTTGACTCGGAACCTTGCGACACAGCTTGCCGACGAAGCCCGCTTTTATTTGAATTAAGTTCCTTTTAAGGCCTTTTAAGATTAGCGGCACCTCATTTTTTATGTCGGGAATATTTTTTTTGTTAATTTTGTCGGATAAACACTGTCATCTTATCCTGCAGTGATACAAAAAACAGCCTAAGGATGAAAAAAACATTCACACGCATCATAACTGTCGTTTGCCTTCTTGCAAGCGCATTTCATGGCAAAGCCGCCAATGATGAACTCATTCCCCGCCCCCTGCCACCAGACACTCTGCTCAATCTGCAACCACGGTGCGACTTCATAATCAACCGTTTTTGGGACCGTTGCAACTTCGAGCAAGCTTTTTTACACCCAAAGGAACTTAATGCAGCCTTTGGTGAATGGATTTTGATTATGCCTCATGCCTCAGCTGACACAGTACATGCTTCTGTCGACAAGCTGATAGCCAAATTCGCCAAATCCGGTCCGAACACCCTAAAAATAGCAGAAATGGCCGAGAACTGGCTGTATTCCGACACTGCGCAGTTCCGTTCAGAAGAAGTATATCTTCCCTTTGCCAAAGCTGCGGCAACTCATAAAAAGATTTCCAAAGCTGAAAAAGCCAGATTCGCTCAGCAAGCTCAGATTATAGAGAGTTCCGGCCTGGGCAAAAGAGTGCCCGACTTAAAATTCACACGCCCGGACGGCTCCAAAGGGAGTCTGGCCGATGCATCGGGCAGTTCTGTGCTGATTTTCATCAACGACCCGGATTGCAGCGACTGTAATCTTGCACGAGTACGGTTGAGCGCCGATTTCAACACTAATCAACTCCTGAAAGAAGGAGAACTCACAATCGTGAGCCTTTATCCGGGCGAACCCGACAGCAAAGAATGGCAGGAAGCGGCCGCCTCATATCCTGAAACATGGATTGTAGGAGCTATGCCCGATGCCGACCTCTATTTCGACCTCAGAGAAAGTCCTACCTTCATATTCCTGAACAAAGACCACAAAGTACTCGCAAAATATATGCCGGTAGACCATTACCTCAACGCATTCCGCATTGTGAACTCGCAAACATCACGACGCAAATGAACAAATCTGAAACAACCGCTGTACTTATATCAGGAGGCGTTGACAGCGCAGTCGCAGTCCACCGACTCAAAGAGCAAGGTGTCGACATGCATCTGTTCTACATAAGAATAGGGCTCGACACCGGCGAAGGCGATTGTAGTGCAGACGAAGACATCGAGATGTGTTCACTGATTGCAAGGCGCTACGGTCTTCCGTTCGATGTGGTCTCCCTTCATCAGGAATACTGGGATAACGTGATGGAATATGCGCTACGAACTGTCAGGGCCGGTCTAACCCCAAATCCCGACATAATGTGCAATTCTATAATTAAATTCGGTTATTTCGAAGAGCGTTGGGGCCACGAGTTCGCTCAGACAGCCACAGGCCATTACGCCTCGACCTATATCGACGGCAATGGTCTCAAATGGCTTGCTACGGCCGTAGACCCGGTCAAAGACCAGACCGATTTTCTGGCACGCATATCGGGTAAACAGCTTGAGCATCTTATATTTCCCCTTGGCGACATACCTAAAGCCGACGTACGCCGGATAGCTGCTGAGGCAAAACTGCCAAATGCATTCCGTCGCGATTCTCAAGGCATATGCTTCTTAGGCAAAATCAATTACAACGACTTCATCAAACGTCATCTGGGAGAAAAACCGGGACCGATAATCGAAATCGAGACAGGACGAAAGCTTGGCGAACACCGCGGATTCTGGTTTCATACCATAGGGCAGCGCAAAGGCCTTGGACTCAGCGGCGGTCCTTGGTTCGTTGTACGAAAGAATGTCGATGAAAATGTGATATATGTCTCGAACGGCTACGACACCGAAAAGCAATATGGAAAAACCCTCCATCTTGCCGAAATGCACTTCATAACCGCCGACCCCTGGAATTTGAACGACATGGGCGAAACCGCTAAAGTAGCATTCAAAAACAGGCACTCGCCAGATTTCCTTCCGGGAGTCATCAAGCGTGTGGCCGGCAGCGAAAACGAATATGTAATTGAGTCGGATGTCAAGGTACAGGGCATAGCCCCCGGACAATTCGCCGCAATCTATGACCCTTCCGCTAAAATCTGCTATGGCTCAGGCATTATCAGCGGTCGCAACTCTTCTTCATTATAATTATGGACGAAAGAATCAGACTATACGTTCTCGGGCTGTCATACAGCCAGTTGCAGTCAGGCGCTTATGCTTTGGTGCTTGCTGAGGAAAACGGTCCGCGTCGCATTCCGGTTGTTATAGGTGCCGCTGAAGCTCAGTCTATAGCAATAGCCCTCGAAGGAATAAGGACACCGCGTCCGCTTACGCATGAGTTGTTTGTGAGCTTTGCACATGCATTCGGCGTAAAACTGAAAGAAGTGTTCATCTATCGTTTTGAAGACGGCGTTTTCTCTTCAGAGATAACCGTCAGCGACGGAGACCGCACGGTCGTAATAGATTCACGCACCTCCGACGCCATTGCAATAGCAATGCGCACCCAGACACCGGTCTACACCACTGAAGAAATAATGCAGGCCACCGGTTTTATTATAGCCGACGACGAGCTCAGAGCTGATGACACCGACGAAGACGGCTCCGCCGAAACCGAAACTGAAAGGCTATCGGACTATCATGCAGAGCCAAAGCCTGAGAATTTCACAATTGAGCAACTCGAACAGACTCTCGCCGAACTTATCGACAAAGAAGAATACGAAGAGGCTGAAAGAATAAGCGCTATCCTACAGCGCAAAAAAGGGGAACAAGATAAAGAAATTTAAATCTATACAATATAATGAAAAACTTCAATCTTAAAGCCCGACTCGCGACGATGAATTTTCTTGAGTTCGCGGTATGGGGCGCCTATCTTATTTCCATGGGAATGTTCCTTGGAGCAAACGGACTTGGCGAATATGTATTCTGGTTCTACACCGTTCAGGGCCTCGTGTCCATATTCATGCCGGCTCTTATTGGTATTATTGCAGACAGATGGATTCCGGCACAGATTACTCTCAGCCTCTGCCATCTTCTTGCCGGCGGATTCATGATTGCATGCGGCTATGTAGCCTCCGAACAGCTTGCCGACGGAGGAACGCTGCAGTTCGGGCAGCTCTTCACTCTATATACCTGCTCGGTGGCTATGTTCATGCCAACAATCGGACTCTGCAACTCGGTGGCGTTCAATGGCCTTGAAAAGAATGGCCTTAGCACGGTAGACGATTTTCCTGCAATCCGCACCCTTGGCACTATCGGCTTCATCTGCGCGGAACTTTTCGTCAATTTCATCGTAATCGATGGTACTGCAATCCAGCACAGCTACACTCAGTTCTATACATCGGGTATCATCAGCCTCGCACTTGCTGCATACTGTCTTACCCTCCCCTCCTGCCCGGTCAACAAAGGCACATCGCGTAGCCTCGTTGATGCTCTCGGACTTAAAGCCTTCACACTTTTCCGCCGCAAAGACATGGCTATCTTCTTTATTTTCAGCATGCTTTTAGGCGTATCGCTACAGATAACCAACAGCTACGGCTCTTCTTTCATATATCATTTCACAGAAGTTCCGGGCTTCAGCGACGACTGGTGGGCCCGCAATGCCACATTCCTCATATCTATTTCGCAGTGTGCTGAGGCTCTCTGCATTCTCGCCATTCCGTTCTGCCTCAAACGCTTCGGCATAAAGGGAGTCATGCTCATGGCGATGTTCGCATGGGTGCTTCGCTTCGGATTCTTCGGCATCGGCAACACAAGTTCGTCGGGCGTGGTATTCCTGATACTCTCTTGTATAGTCTATGGTGTCGCCTTTGACTTCTTCAATGTATCCGGAGGCCTCTACGTCGATATGCAGACCAATCCGGCTCAGCGCTCATCGGCCCAAGGTCTGTTTATGCTTATGACCAATGGCATCGGTGCATCTGTCGGCACTTTCATAGCCGGCACCTGCGTTGTCAATAAACTTGTGAACGTTCCCGGCCTCGACGCCGTGCAGCAGCTCGAAGGCTGGCGCGAATCATGGTTTATCTTTGCAGGCTATGCTCTGATTGTTGCCATTCTGTTCATATTCATCTTCAAAGAGAAAAAAGGCGACATAACACAGCATAGCATCAAAACCGCCGAATCACTTCCGAAGGAAGACATATAAATTGATTGATGACACGCTTCTACGCACCAGATATTGAAAGCACGCACGCGCTCCCCGAATCGGAGAGCGCGCATGCTGTGCGCGTACTGCGCAAACGGGCCGGCGATGAAATCGAGGTAGTCGACGGTGTCGGCGGATTGTATATCTGCCGCTTGTTGACTGAGCACCATAAATCAGCCGCTCTCGAAATCATTGAGCGCAGAGAGTTGCCTAAGGTATGGAAGCCGGAAATATGTATTGCCGTTGCCCCGACAAAGCACAACGACCGCATGGAATGGCTCATAGAAAAAGCCGTAGAAATCGGCATTGACAGCTTCGTGCCCATATTAACAGCAAGATCCGAGCGCAAACAAATCAATGTCGAACGGTTTGAGAAAATCGCTGTATCCGCCATGAAGCAGTCTCTCAAGGCTGTATTACCCCAAATACACCCCATGACACCGCTCAGAGACTATCTGAAATCACTCCGGGCAGGCACACAGAATTTCGTCGGGTGGTGCGATTCCGAATCTGAGCGCAAACTTCTCGCCAAAGCCTGTGCTCCGGCGCACGACACAAACATTCTGATTGGCCCGGAAGGCGATTTCACTCCAGAAGAAATTGATGCATGTCTTGAAGCCGGGTTCACCGCCGTTACAATGGGCGACAACCGTCTCAGAACCGAGACAGCGGCACTGGTAGGACTCGATACGGTCCATATAATCAACCAAGTTTTCTCTGAATAAAATTATGACAGATATTTTCAACCATTTATGCGGGCAGCCGGGCTTTTTTCTTCTGGCAGGTCCTTGCGTCATTGAGGGCGAAGAAATGGCCTACTCCATTGGCCGGAAAATAAAAAGCATCTGCGAGCCTCTTGGCATTGCATTCGCATTCAAAGGCAGCTACCGCAAAGCGAACCGAAGCCGTCTCGACTCATTCCAGGGCATCGGAGACATCGAAGCGCTGCAGATTCTTGCAGGAGTCGGACGCGAGCTGGGAGTTCCCGTAGTAACAGACATTCACGAACCCGAGGAGGCTGCCATGGCCGCTGATTTTGTAGACATCCTCCAGATTCCGGCCTTCCTTTGCCGCCAGACAGATCTTCTGCTCGCCGCAGGCCGCACCGGCAAGGCAGTAAATATCAAAAAAGGACAATTTCTCGCCCCTGAGTCGATGAAGTTTGCAGTCGATAAGATACGTTCGTGCGGGAACAACGACGTTGCCGTAACCGACCGTGGCACTACATTCGGATATGGCGACCTCATAGTCGATTTCAGAGGTATTCCTGAAATGCAACAGGCATGCAAGGCTCCGGTAATCGTTGACTGCACCCACTCTCTTCAGCAGCCCAACACGGCAGGAGGCGTAACCGGTGGCAAACCCGAACTTATCGAGACAATAGCGCGTGCGGCAGTAGCAGTCGGAGCCGACGGATTATTCCTTGAAACGCACCATAATCCGTCGATAGCAAAAAGCGACGGTGCCAATATGCTGCGCCTCGACCTTCTCGAACCGCTTCTGACCCGTCTCTCTGCAATCAGAAAAACAATAGACCAATTTTAAACCGCTTCCAGAACAATGAAATTCAAACGTTCTCTTGCAATGGCCCTTGCGGCGACAGCTCTTATGGTGTCTGCGCAGTCGGGCATTCAAAACCCCATCACACAAGCTGTGCTGAAGGTATACGAAGAGGAGCTACAGGCCAATCCCAAAGACTACAACATACTTCTCAGCCGCGCCGACGAATATTATCGCCACGGCGAATATTTCCGTGCGCTCCCGGACGTCGACAAGGTGCTTGAATACGCGCCTGCGACAGAGGCCGATGTCCTTCTGAGAGCATATATTCTCAGAGGAGGCATCTACAACCAGACCAAACGCCCGCGGCAGGCTCTGCCCGATCTGCAGAAAGCTGTGGAGATTGCTCCGGATTCCTACAGCGCACTCTACCAGCTCGCCAACACACAGTACACCCTTGGCGAATACGCCAACGCACGCATAAGCTTCCAGAAGCTCGAGCGCCTTAACAACCGCATGCCCGAAGCATATATCGGACTCGCACGTGTAGCTGTAAAAGAAAACAATCTCGGAGTTGCCAACGAAATGCTCGCGCAAGCAGTAAACCTCGACCCTAATAATGCCGAGACATACGTAAGACGCGCATCAGTTCGCCGCCAGATGGGCGACCACAACGGCGCTGTCGACGACCTTATACTTGCGCTCAGCACCGACAACAAAAACGACCGTGCCATGACCGAACTCCTCGATTATGGCAACACCAACTATCCGGCAGCAATGGCAGGCCTGAGCAACGCTATTGCCCAGGCTCCCCGCGTGGGTATGTTCCGCTATATCCGTGCAGTAGTCGCCCAGGCTCATTTCCACTATCTCGCAGCCATTGAGGACTATCAGACAATCCTCGATGAAAAACTATACAATTATCACGGCATCTATGCATCTATAGCCGAATGCCAGTTCTGTCTTGGCGACTATGAGAAAGCATTGTCAAATATAGACTATGCGCTCGGCATGATTCGCAATAATTCCGAGCATTTCGTATTGCGTTCCAAAATACTGCGCGCGCTCAAACGCGACAACGATGCTGTAGAAGCTGCGGCAGCCGCTCTCGCTGTCGACCGACAGAACAACGATGCTCTTGCTGAAATGGCGCTGGCATATACTGCTATCGGCAATTACGACGAAGCATCAAATCTGCTTGGCGAAGCAATCTTGAACGATGCTGAGAATCCGCGCTACCCGATGCTCCGCGCATGGATTTTCAAAAACCTCCTCAAAAAAGAGACTTCAGCCGAACTGCTATATCGCAACGTAGCTGAAATGGATCATTTCTACATCGACAATCCAAGATCTCTGAGAGGATTCGCACTACTCTTTCTAGGCGAAAAAGAACAGGCCGACAGATGGATGGAGAATATCCTCGGCACAGTAACAGACTACGACGGCCTTATCCACTATTACGGTGCATGCTATTATGCTCAGGCCGGAAACACCGAAAAAGCGCTTGAATGCGTCGCGAAAGCCCTCGAGCTTGGTTATGCCAACTATCACAACTGGACGGAGGCTGTTGACGGCGGTGTGAACGTAGGAGAACTTCGCGACGATCTCCGTTTCCTCAATCTCCTCAGCCGATACAACACAATTTTCGGCAAATAAGTTAAAAAATCTTATTACGTGTAACTTTCCGCTCTTTTGGCCGTCATATATGCAGAACATAGTAATTAACTGTTTTCATAATTGATTGACCATAGCTGAAACTGAAACAGCATTTGCCGGCGGATAAGGCTGAGAAGTCTAAATCCTCCGGCATTTTCTTTTGTTATTAATTATCATACACTCTCTAAAAAGGCAATTATGATTATAGCATCTCAGAAACGCAAAGAAAACATAGCCGAATATCTGCTATATATGTGGCAGATAGAAGACCTAATACGAGCCAATGGGCTCGATATCGAACGTATAAGACAGTCCGTCATAAATAATTATCCCGCCGAACCGGCTCAACTCCGCGATATGGCAGAATGGTATGAATCGCTCATAGACATGATGCGTCGCGAAGAAGTGACAGAAAAAGGACACCTGCAGATGAATAAAAACATCATCGGCGACCTTGCCCAATTGCACCTTCGCATTCTTGCCGAGCCTAAATTCGACGAATATCGCAAGGAATTCTACGCCACTCTCCCCTTTATCGTAGAACTTAGGGCAAAGGCAGGCGAATCGCGTGTCGGTGAAATAGAAACATGCTTTAACGCCCTATATGGCACACTCCTTCTGCGTCTGCAGCACAAGGAAATCAGCGAAGAAACTGCGAAAGCTCTTGCACAGATTTCCAGATTCATCGCCCTTCTTGCCAAATACTACCATCTCGACGAAGAAGACCGCCTTTTCGACCATCACGAATCATAATGGTAAAAGTCATATTTCTTGCCATAATTGTGCCAGCAACTGCCGGTTGAAACACGTCTGTATTTTTCTTCATTTTATTTTAATAATTTTGTGTCACCCTTCTTTTTAAAGGTGACACTTTTTTTAGCCTCCTATTCATCACTTGTTACTATCATGAAAAAACTATTTCCCAAACCGATTATTATCGTGTTGCTGCTTGTGTTCGTCAGCACAACATGCTACAGCGAAATCAACCTACCATTTAATGATAACTGGAAGTTTCGACTGGAAGATAGCGCAGACTACGCAACGCCTGATTATGACGACACTGCATGGCGACTGATTGATGTGCCTCATGACTGGAGCATAGAAGGAAAATATGACAAAAACAATCCAAGTGGACCGCAAGGCGGCTATATGCCATGTGGAATTGCATGGTATCGAAAATCGTTTATACTGCCGGACTCCTTACAGAATAAACGCATTTATATCAGATTCGACGGCGTTTATATGAAAAGTCAGGTATGGATAAACGGCCGAATGGTTGGTGAGTATCCTAATGGCTATAATGCCTTCCAGTACGACATCACACCTTTTGTAAACCGTGGAAATGCCAGAAATGTCGTAGCTGTCAAAGTAGACAACAGCCTACAGCCGGCATCACGCTGGTATACAGGCTCCGGCATTTACCGCGATGTGAGCATCATAGCCACAAGCCAGCAGCATTTTGCGCACGACGGCATATTCGTAACAACACCGGAAGTAACCAAAGAGCGCGCCTCTGTTGCAATAAAAGCTCATGTAATATGCAATGCATGGCCTGAAACAAGATTTAACTGGACAGACAATACCGATTTATATGTGTGGACAAGAAATTTGGGCTCTAAAAACAGCAAAGATGGGAACCGACGGATCTCAAAAGACTGCACAATCGAATTCACACTCACGGCCCAAGATGGAACAATAGTCGGGCGTAATGCCATCGCAAAAAATATGGGTGACTTTACAGAATATGACATCGAATCTTCAATTACAGTAGACAAGCCCTCGCTTTGGTCGCCCGATTCGCCTGCTTTATACAATCTCACGTGCCGCTTGCTGTGCGGAGACGAACTACTCGACAGCAAAACTTTTAGCATTGGCATACGCTCGATTGAATTTTCCAACAAAGGCATGAAAACCAATGGCAAGGTTGATAAATTGAAAGGCGTATGTCTCCATCAGAACGTAGGTCCTTTTGGAGCGGCAGTTCCTCGCGACGTGTGGTTACAACGTCTTAAAACACTTAAAGAAATGGGCTGCAATGCCATACGCATGAGCCATTACCCTTTTCCAAGCTACATGTACAGTCTATGTGACAGCTTAGGATTCTATGTCAGCAACGAAATCTTCGATGAATGGAACCGTGGCCAGGAGTGGGGCTATAGCGAAAGCAGTTATGGCAAAATGCCTTATACCTATCACCTATACTTCGACCAATGGGCAGAGACAGACCTCGTGCGGATGATTCGTCGTGACCGCAATCATCCTTGCGTCGTGCTCTATGTGCTTGGCAACGAAATACCGAACCAACGCATAAACGGAAATGATATAGCAAAAAAGCTGGTAGCTATTTCGCATAGAGAAGACCCGACAAGGCCGGTTACTGCCGCTTGCGATTTCTTTGCAGGTGCCAACATATATGGTTTTATGGATAATTTCGACATTGCCGGATATAATTACATAGACAGAATCCACCGCGACAGCCTATATGCGCAAGAGCAAAAAATATATCCTGGAAGGACACTACTTGGCACTGAAACATATCATGCCGCCGGAAATCCGATATGGGCCAAAAAGACTGACTCGTGCATTGGAGAATTTATATGGGTCGGATTCGATTATCTCGGTGAAATCGTATGGGATGGCAACCGTGGCTGGGAAGAAAGCATGAACGATATAGCCGGATTCCCCAAACCGGAACACTATTTAAGGAAAGCATACTGGTCTACAGAGCCTGTAGTACACGCCGGTGTCGAGTTCCCTAATCCTCACCCGGATTTTCCATGGACACCACGCCGCGTGGAAGACCACTGGAACTGGAACGCCGATACGACTCTCAATGTCATCGTATATTCTAACTGCGATGAAATCGAACTAAGACTTAACGGTAAAAAAATAGGTCGCGGCAAAGTTTCGGCCGACAGTTGTTTAATCAATTTCAGCGACATTAAATATAAACCGGGGAATCTCGAGGCCATAGCCTTCAAAAACAGCAGAATTGTTTCTCGCCACAAACTGACAACCGCCGGCAGTCCTTTCCGCATCGAAGCCATCAATGCAAAAGGCAACAACGTAGATTACATAGAATTAAGAGTTGTAGACCGTAAGGGCAATCTTGTGCCAACCTTTAATGGAATCGTTTCTTTGAAAAGCGACAATTGCGAAATTATTGGCATAGACAATGGAAACCAATATGACCCTGAAGGATTAAAATATACATCTGTCACACGTGGGTCTTTCTTTAAAGGCAAAATGCGCCTATACGTCCGGCATAAGGAACCTCATGTTGGTAAATACTCAGTGTGCAGCGATATAATAGGCAATTTCACATTCAACTTATAGGCTATTATACATTATTTTAGCGAGTCTTTTCACGAGAACGGGCTTTCCCTGCTCATAAACTTTTGTCAACCTTATTTTGTTTTTTAATTAAATTGAGTTACCTTTGCAGTGTTCAAAAAGATATGCGTGGCTGCATTTTCTTGGAAACTCCCCTAAAAACACTTTAAGAATCTTTTTTATTTTCAGTTCCATCTAAAGTTTGCCTTGATGGGTTTGATTTATCGGCAAGACTGAGACTGAATTTAATACACTCTCTATAAATAATTGTGCGAGACGCCTTTCTCCCGTTAAAGACGTAAAAGCAACTACAATGTATAATATCACCGAACTTAATGACATGCCCGACGACCAGCTTAAAGCTGTTGCAGAAGGTATGGGCTTGAAAAAAATAGACCTTTCAGACAAAGAAGGTCTCGTATACCGTATTCTCGACCAGCAGGCAATCGACCGAGCTGCCGCAACAACTGCCAAACGAAAAAAAGCAGCAGAATCAGCAGCTCAGAACGATGACAAACAGCCTAAAAAACGAGGCCGGAAAAAGAAAGAGACACAGACCGAGCAAACCCAGCTCGAGGTTGAGGCTCAGCAAGCTCCAGCAGAAGGAAACGACATTCAGAAGCCGGAATCAGCTCCGGCAGAAGGCGCTCCTGCTGTAATCGAGCGTAAACGCCGTGGCCGCCCGCCCAAAAAACGCGTTGAGCAAAACGACTCGGCAACAGAAGCGACCGCAGAGTTCGAAGTACCCGCAGCCCCCGCAGAACCGGCTGCCGAAGTCGCACAGATTCCCTCAGAAGAAAGCAAACAGACGCTCCATACTGAACCTACAGATGCTCCTGTCGCCGAAAATCAGGACAATTCCGTACCGCAGCAACCGGGTGAAGAAAACGGCCAGCGCAAACGTGGAAAATTTCTCCCTGCCGGCGATGGTTCTCTGGGCGAATTCTTCCCTCGCAGTCAAGGCCGCAAATTCGTACCCCGCTCACAGCGAGAAAAAGAAGAGACTGCACAAGCTGAGCGCCCCGTACAAATCGAGCGCAATGCGCCCGTCATAATAGGCGAACCCGAGCAACAGCAGCAGATACAGCAGCAGATGGGCGGCAAGAAAAACAAAAAGAACCGCCAGAATCAGCAATTCCAACCCAAATATAACTTCGACGGCATTCTTGAAGCCACAGGCGTACTCGATATAGCGCCCGAAGGATTTGGATATCTTCGCTCCGCAGATTTCAACTATCTCCCTTCTCCTGACGATATTTTCCTTACAGCCCAGCAGATAAAATCATACGGCCTACGCAATGGCGACCTTGTCGAAGCCTATATCAGGCCGCCTCGTGAAGGTGAGAAATATTATCCGCTCACAGGCATCAATCGCGTCAACGGCCGGTCTCTCGAATTTATCCGCGACCGTGCGCTTTTCGAGCACCTCGTACCGCTCTTCCCTGATGAAAAATTCGACATCACTTCCGGGCATTCTTGCACGATGTCGACCCGTGTAGTTGATATGTTCGCGCCTATCGGCAAAGGCCAGCGCGGACTCATCGTAGCACCCCCTAAAACCGGTAAAACACTATTGCTGAAAGACATTGCAAACGCAATCGCCGAAAATCACCCGGAAACCTATATCATGATTCTCCTCATCGACGAACGTCCTGAGGAAGTCACCGACATGCAGCGCAGCGTCAATGCCGAAGTCATTGCCTCTACATTTGATGAACCGGCCGAACGACATGTAAAAATTGCCGGCATAGTTCTCGACAAGGCTAAAAGAATGGTCGAATGCGGACATGATGTCGTTGTACTACTCGACTCAATCACCCGCCTTGCCCGTGCCTACAATACTGTAGCTCCGGCTTCCGGAAAGATTCTATCGGGTGGTGTAGACGCCAATGCACTCCAAAAGCCCAAACGCTTCTTCGGCGCAGCCCGTAATATTGAGGGAGGCGGCTCTCTCACAATCATTGCAACTGCCCTAACAGAGACCAGCTCAAAAATGGACGAAGTGATATTCGAAGAGTTCAAAGGCACAGGCAACATGGAACTTCAGCTCGACCGGAAACTTTCCAACAAGCGCATCTTCCCCGCTGTCGACATCATGGCCTCGAGCACACGCCGCGACGATCTACTTCTCCCTGCCGAAACGCTCAGCCGCATGTGGATTCTGCGCCGTTTCCTCTCCGACCGCAACTCGGTAGAGGCTATGGAATTTATTCAGGACCGTATGGAGCGAACTCGCGATAACGACGAACTTCTCCGTACAATGGGCGACTGATATGGCTAAACAGGAATACATAGAAAAAAACCGGGCATGGCTTGCTGCAAAAGCGGCCGAGCCCGGTGTTTTGTCTCTCGACAAAGGAATCTGCTATCGTATCATCAAAAGCGGAAAGCCCGGAGCGCCCTCCCCTAACCGCAACAGTGTTGTCGTGGCTCACTATACAGGCAAGACAATAAACGGCAAAACATTCGACTCCAGCCGCAGCGGTACAGCACCGGCATTCAGGCTTCGAGACCTCATTCCCGGGTGGATAATAGCGCTCCAAAAAATGAAAATTGGAGACAGATGGGAAATATACATTCCTGCCGAGCAGGCATACGGCCGTTTCAACCAGCCGGGCATTCCCGGAGGTTCAACGCTGATTTTCGACATTGAACTTATCGGCGTATCATGATAGAACAGATAGAATTCCGTCTGCGTCCATATCCTCGCGGAGTGCATAAAATCACCTCCGATATATTGGCTGCTCTTCCTCCGCTACCCTCAAAAGGCATAGTGAGCCTGCTGATAAAGCATACGTCGGCGGCTTTGGCGCTGAATGAAAACGCCGACCCCGATGTACGCCGCGACATGGCTGCCATTCTCGACCGCATGGTGCCTGAAAATGCGCCCTATTACACGCACACTGACGAAGGCCCAGACGACATGCCCGCTCATGCCAAGGCCGTCCTTGTGGGAGCCACTCTCACTCTTCCGATTACCGGCGGAAGGCTTAATCTCGGCACATGGCAGGGAATATATCTGTGTGAATTCCGCAACTACGGAGGCCCAAGAAAAATCGTGGCGACTGTAATCGGAGAATAATTTTCATATTATTAATATTACATGCCAAATATTTTCCTTATCTTCGCATAGTAATATTTAATAAAAATATAAAAAGCAATAAAAACCATGAAACCCTACGTCTTAGGTATTGATATTGGTGGCACCAATACAGTTTTCGGAATTGTTGACGCCCGCGGCAATGTTATCGCAAGTTCCTCTATCAAAACCGGCAAACACGCCGAGTTCAACGACTATCTTGAAGAACTATACACTGAAGCCACCCATCTCATCGAAGCCAACGACGCTGTCGACAAAATACAGGGTATCGGCATCGGTGCTCCCAATGCCAACTACTACACCGGCGAAATCAATAATGCAGCCAATCTTCCCTGGAAAGATGTAAAACTCGCACAGCTGGTAAGCGAAAAATTCGGAATCCCGGTGGCTGTAACAAACGATGCCAACGCTGCCGCTCTCGGCGAAATGACCTACGGTGCAGCCCGCGGTCTTAAAGACTTCATCATGATTACGCTTGGCACAGGTGTCGGATCGGGTATCGTCATCAATGGCCAGGTTGTTTACGGCCACGACGGTCTTGCCGGCGAACTCGGACATATGATTATAAAGCGCAATAACGGACGTCTCTGTGGTTGCGGCCGCACCGGCTGCCTCGAGGCATACTGCTCGGCCACCGGCGTTGCCCGCAGTGCTCGCGAATTCCTCGAAATCAGAACAGAGCCTTCTCTGCTTCGCAACATTCCCATAGAAGAAATCACATCAAAAGACGTCTATGACGCAGCCAGCAAAGGCGACCAGATTGCGAAAGACATCTTCAGCTATACCGGCACACTTCTTGGTGAAGCCATGGCCGATATGGCTGTTTTCTCATCGCCCGAAGCATTTATTCTCTTCGGTGGTCTTTCCAAGAGCGGCGAGCTACTGCTCCGTCCTCTTCGCGAAGCTCTTGACCGCAATATGATTCCTATGTTCAAAGGCAAAGCCAAAATCATACTCAGCGAATTGAAGGAAGCAGATGCCGCCGTTCTTGGCGCAAGTGCTCTCGGCTGGGAGGCAAAAACTATTGCCTCAGCTTAATCGCTGCTACCTGAAAAATGAAGAGAGGCTGCAATCAGTCTCTCTTTATTCTTTTATTGACAGAAAAGGAAAGAAAATTGGAAAAAGACGGATTGGAAATTTATTGAGACACCACCGTTGGAGGAAAATTCGTATCTTTGCATTTCGACGGCCAAGCGATTGTCCGTTATGAATAAAATAAGGATATAACAATGATAATAACATCTGCTATCGGCACCTTTGGCCGCTATTGCATGTTTGTAAAACGTGTCTTCTCATTACCTGACAGATGGGGGGTATTCTTTCGCCGTACGGTAGCCGAAATGAGCAAACTGGGAGTAGACTCTATTCCTCTGGTAATGATTATTTCGGTGTTTATCGGCGCTGTGATTGCCATACAGATGCAGCTTAACATCGCATCGCCTCTCATTCCCGCTTACTCAGTCGGACTTGCCACTCGCGACATCGTTCTGCTCGAATTTTCCAACTCTATTCTCTGCCTTATTCTGGCGGGCAAGGTCGGGTCAAATATAGCATCTGAAATCGGCACTATGCGTGTCACAGAGCAGATTGACGCTCTTGAGATTATGGGAGTCAATTCGGCCAACTTTCTTGTATTGCCAAAAATAGTGGCATTTGTTCTATTTATGCCTGTACTTGGCGCCCTCTGTATCGGCACATCTATGGTCGGAGGCTATTCTGTGGCTGTTTTCACCAATCTTATCACTGTCTCTCGCTTTGTCTATGGCCTGCAGGCATTCTTCCAGGAATGGTATGTGTGGTACGGCCTCATAAAATCTCTTGTTTTTGCATTTATAATAGCCTCGACATCTTCGTTTTTCGGCTATTATGTCAAAGGAGGCGCACTTCAGGTAGGCAAAGCGAGCACCGACGGAGTCGTGTGCAGCAGCATTTTCATTCTATTGTTTGACGTCATTCTCACTAAACTTCTGCTGCAATGATAGAGGTAAAGGACGTAGTAAAGGCCTTCGACGGCCGCACTGTGCTTCATGGCATAGACGCAACTTTCTATACCGGCAAAACCAATCTGATTATAGGTCAGAGTGGTTCGGGAAAAACAGTGCTCATGAAGTCGCTTGTTGGTTTGCTCCGGCCGGATCAGGGCCAGATTCTCTTTGACGGCCGCAATCTGCTTGCCATGAACACAGAAGAGGTCAAAAACCTCCGTAAAGAAATCGGAATGCTCTTTCAGGGCTCTGCATTATTCGATTCGGAGACTGTGCTCGGCAATGTCATGTTCCCGCTGATTATGTTTACCGACATGAGCAAAGAAGAGATGACCGAGCGCGCCTTGTTCTGTCTGGAGCGTGTCAACCTCAAAGGAGCAGAAAACAAATACCCGGCAGAGATATCAGGCGGCATGCAGAAACGCGTGGCCATAGCCCGCGCAATCGCCCTCAACCCGAAATATCTCTTTTGCGACGAGCCCAACTCGGGTCTCGACCCCAAGACATCGATTCTCATAGACGAACTTCTGAGCGACATCACTCATGAATATAATATAACGACTGTCATAAACACTCACGACATGAACAGTGTGCTCGGAATAGGCGAAAATATTATTTTCATCAACAAGGGGCATCGCGAATGGGTCGGTGATATGAGCAAAATATACAATACTACAAACGAGGCTCTAAACGACTTCGTATTTGCGACCAGACTGTTTCAGGAAGTTCGCGAATACGTGGCCGAACATGGCACTATCCAGCAAAGAAAATGAAATTTCGCGACATAACGGGCCACGAAAGGGAAAAGGCATTGCTGCGTGAAATGGCCGACAACGACCGCATCCCTCATGCATTGCTTCTCGAAGGGCCGTCCGGCGCCGGCAAATTCATGCTTGCAAGAGCCTTCGCTCAATACATACATTGCACCGAGCGTACTCCCGACGGCGACAGTTGCGGACAATGCCCTTCATGCCGCCAGCACGAATCGTTCAATCATATAGATACTGTTTTCACCTTTCCCGTTGTCAAAAAGAGCGGCCGCCCTACCCTTTCAGACGACTATATTGCCGATTTTCGCGACTATATGACGGCGAATCCGTTTATGGATTTGAAAAAGTGGATTCTCACTCTCGACAATATAAACGCTCAGCCTCAGATATATGTGGAGGAAGGTAACGAACTTCTGCGACGTCTCACGTTCATGTCGCGCCGTTCCAAGTATAAAGTCGCCATTCTATGGCTCCCGGAGAGACTGAAAACCGATACAGCCAATAAACTCCTGAAACTCGTTGAAGAGCCCTTTGCAGATACCAAATTCATAATGGTGAGCAATGAGCCCCGCAAGATTCTACCGACAATATATTCGAGAACTCAGCGTATTGCCGTTATACGCTACTCAGATGCCGAAGTTGCCGCAATTCTTGAAAGCCGCGGCATAGATGCGGCGACTGCTGCCGACGCTGCAATCGTTGCTGAGGGCGATGTCAATCAGGCAATATCGCTTGCCGAAGCCGGCAGTGAGCGCCTGAGACTCCTCGAGCTGTTCAAGACGCTCATGCGGGCGGCCTATTCCCGTCAGGTCGGAAAACTGCGCGAATGGTCGAAAGAGGTTGCTGAAATGGGTCGCGAACCGGCCATGGATTTTCTTGATTACTGTTGCCGCCTTTTCCGCGAGAGTTTTCTTATGCACCTCAATGTCGACACTTTACAGACTCTCAATGCCGGCGAGCGAGAATTTACCGTTAAATTCTTCCCCTTCATAAACAACCGCAATGTACTTGGCCTGATAGAACTTTTCGACCGTTCTCGCCGCGACATTGCCGGAAACGGAAATGCCAAGATTATATTCTTCGACATGGCCGTACGCACCATCATGCTCATTCGTCGATAATGAAAGAATTCAAAGGTGGATTTCTCGCCGACATAGCCCGGTATTACACCTCTGCAGCACGAGAAAGCGGTCCTGCACTCGCATCCATATGCTTCGTGCTTCCGAACAAGCGCAGCGCCATGTTTCTGAAGCAACATGTGCGCTCCTGTCTTAAAGAAGTGGCTGTTATGCCGCGTTTTATGACAATGCGCACATTCATGAGCATGCATGCCCGCTACCCCGAAGCGCCTCACAATGAGCTGATGTTCATTCTCTACGATGCATACCGTGCGGCTCTCCATGCTCGCGGGCGCAAGGAGAGTGCCCGCGAATTCGACAACTTCATATTCTGGGGCGACATCATACTGTCGGACTTTGACGACATTGACCGCTCCATGGCCAACGCCGCCGATTTATTTAAGAACCTCAGAAATGTCAAGGAGATACAGGCCAACTACCTCGACGAGGACCAAAAAGAGGTAGTACGCCGCATATGGGGCGACACTACTCTTGCGCGGCCAGCCGAAGAGTTCTGGCTTCATCTTGCCAACACCGAAGAAGATAGCGCAGACACTCTTGCCGGAAAATTTGTATATCTCTGGGAAATACTCGGCGATGTCTACACTTTTTTTCATAAGGCGCTTGACACAAAAAAAATGTCGTCGCCTGGCGCACAATACCGCCAGGCTGTCGAATATTTCAGAAAAATATCTGTTTTAGATGTCAACCCGGACGAGCATTTCGTATTTGTCGGATTCAATGATCTGTCTACCGCCGAAACGCTCATATTCAAACGACTCAAAGACCTTGGAGCCGCATCTTTTTTCTGGGATACAGCCCCTTTGAAACTGATTGGAACGGATTCTCAAAACTCGGCTATAGCCAGACCGCTGAAACACATACGGGATTTATGCCGTGAATTTCCCATGCCCGAAGACTTTACGCTGGCACCGCCATCTAAGCCTCCGCACATAGATGTTCTCGCCATGCCGTCGAATGTAGGTCAGGCAAAAGCACTTGGCGCCACATTGCAGCGCTGGACCGACGAAAACTGGCTCGAGCCGGACTCTCCGCTTTCGGGAGCTGTTGTCATGCCGGATCCATCGCTCCTAATGCCGGTTCTGTTTTCTATTCCCGAAAGTATTTCATCGGTCAATATATCGTTGGGGCTACCATACCGGTCTACTAATTTCGCCTCGCTTCTACGCTCGATTGTAAGCATGCAGTTGCGCGCCCGCGTCATACACGGCACTCCCCATTTTTACTTCGAAGATGTAATGGGAATTCTGCTGCATCCCCACATACAGCTCATAGTTCCTGAGGCCGCCCAAAAGCTTTCGGAATACATATCTTCGGAAAAAGTCTATAACCTTTCAGCCTCGACTATTTCGGCAACAGCTCCAGAATTATCCGTCGTTTTCAAATCTGTGAAGGGTCTTTCCGACGCCGCTTCTGTGGCGAAGTACCTCACAGACCTGCTTGACTGGCTTCAGGCAAAAATCGAAGAGACCGATGACCGACGAGGACGCCGCTTCGAATCTCTGGCAATAAAATATTTCAGAGAAGAAACCGTGGCTGCCGCCGCTCTCATTGAAAAATATGATGTTTCAATGAGTGAGCGAACTTTCCTGCATCTATTCGAACGGCTCTTCAGCAGCCGGGCTTTGACAGTAAACGGCACACCATTGCGAGGGCTCCAGGTTCTGGGAGTACTTGAAACTCGCGCCCTCGACTTCGACAACATTGCAATCCTGTCGATGAACGAAGGCATTTTCCCGCGCAAACAATATTCAAAAACCATGATTCCCGGTGTTCTTCGCCGGGCTTTCGGCCTCCCGGACTTTGACAGCCTTGAATCAACATACTCTTATTGCTTTTATCGACTGCTTGCCAGAGCACAACGAATCACCCTCTATTACGATTCGCGGTCTGAGGCGCTCGGAGGAGGCGAAATCTCCCGCTACGTATCGCAGATACGATATCTCATGCCGGGTCTTGAAGCAAACATGAAAAGTTTGTCGCCGGGAGCGGTGCCGGAAGAGGCAAGCACAATATGTGTACCTAAGACGGACAAGGTCATTGCGCGCCTCGCACAGCTCAAAGCCGGAGGAGCTTATCGGTTCTCTGCCACCGCACTGAAATCATATCGCCGATGTCCTCTTCAATTCTATCTGCAATATGTAGGCCGAATGCGCGGGAGCGATGAACTTGCAGACTTCATATCGGCCGCCGATTATGGCGACATAGTCCACAAATCGATTCAGGAGCTATTCGCCACCAGAAAAGGAGCATATATAGATGCTGCATTCATCGAGTCTCTACTACAGGAAGGTAACAGCACAATAGAGAGAACCATACGAAACATAGTCACCACACAGTGCTATCCTCAGTATGTTTCGCCCGACATATACTCGCCGCTACCTGCCGAGGGCGAATTGTGCTGTGAGATTGTCAATTCCATTGTAAGAAGCGATCTTCGTGCTGAAATAAAATCATATTGCAATCCGGGCTTTACATTTATCGAGAATGAAAAGAAATATGATTCTCCGGCGTGGATAATCGACGATGAACTTGCCATAAACTTCTATATGTCGATTGACCGCGTCGACAGCATATCGGCCGACACATTGCGTTTCATAGATTTCAAGACCGGCAAAGAGGCCACGTCGGCAAAACTGGACGATTTGTTTGATGGCGATTCGACAGATACCGACGGTATTTTCCAGCTGCTCGTCTATTGCGAGGCTTATGCCGCCATGATCGACCCTCGGCCGGACATCATGCCTATGATACACCCGATGAAAGAACTTTCGAAAGAAGCCAAGCTCTCGCCTATCGAAATCGACGGCATCACTATTGATTCATATAAACGAATCAGCGATTCTTTCCTACCTCGGCTCAAAAGCATGATAAAAGAAATCTTCGACCCTGAAATACCTTTCAGACAGTGCGAAGAGCCGTCGCGCTGCGCATTCTGCCCTTTCCTTAGCTTGTGTGGACGCATTGTTCCGAAGTACTGATATGGCCGGCATCTATATTCATGTTCCCTTCTGTCATTCCAAATGCGCTTACTGCGATTTTTATTCGCGTGTAGGCGCTGCTGTTGCGGCCGATTCATACATAAGCGCGCTCGCACTGGAATTCAACAACCGTATATACGAACTCGACGCACACCATGTTTCAACGATATACATTGGCGGCGGCACACCCTCGATTCTGTCAGCAGAACAATTCCTCAGACTTATTGCGGTTTTTAAGGATTTCAGCCCGGAAGAGTTCACAATAGAGGTCAACCCGGAAGACATCGAAAGTAAGCGTCTCGAAACATGGCTGAAAAGCGGCGTAAACCGTGTAAGCATGGGGGTGCAGTCTCTTGTCGATTCTGAACTGAAAGCTGTCGGACGACGACATTCAGCCCAACAGGCCATCAATTCTTTAAAAAGAATCAGAGAAGCCGGATTTAACAATATCAGCTGCGACCTTATCTACGGCCTTCCGGGCCAGACAATGGAATCGTGGCAATACAGCGTAGATACCCTCATTGCACTAAAACCGGAACATCTATCGGCTTACAGTCTTACAATCGAACCCCATACCGCCTTAGGCGTCAAGATGCAAAGGGGCGACTTTTCCGAGACCGACGACGATACAATAGCATCTTTCTACGATTATCTGTGCAAAGCAGCCTCCCGTGCAGGATATGAACACTATGAAATCTCCAATTTCGCGCTTCCCGGCCTATATTCACGACATAATTCAGCATATTGGAATTCAACGCCATATCTTGGCCTCGGGCCCGGAGCTCACAGCCTCGGGGCAGATGGAATACGCCGTTATGTGGAGCCAGATATAAGACGCTACATATCGAATCCGGCTCTATGTCTGAAGACAGACCACGAAACAGAAACAGAAAAAATCAACGATATCATCTTTACAGCCTTGAGAACCGCCAAAGGTCTTGATTTGTCTTTGATTCCGCCTGAATTTCTGAACGAATTCAATAAAAATGCCACACAGTTTGAGGATAATGGAATTATCTGCCGAAATGGCATGCGTATATATATTCCTGAAGAGCGATGGCTAACGTCTGACGCAATTATACGCGACCTTCTGATAGATTGATTTTTTCGTAAGAAACAATGAAAGCGGCATGCACATCAAATCTGCGCATGCCGCTTTTATTAATTTCAAGCTATATGCTTATTTGTTTTCGTGCTCGTATTTGAGAGTCATCGAAGGCTGGTCGCATACTTCTGTCGGGCCGAAGTACTGAATGGGGCCCGGATAGATGTAGCAGGTATTGTGAGCCCAATCGTCGCGCTGTGCGGCGAATTTCTGGAAGGGTTTGCCGTCGAGGCGAACGAGAGCCTTCTGGATGACGGGCTTGTCTTCTGCGTTACGACGTTCTACGTTCATCATCATTGTGATAGGTATACCGCCGGCAATCCATTGCACAGCAGGCTTCACAAGGTTGCGAACCGACGACATGTAGCCTGTCACACCGGCATTGATGAGAGCCGATGCATTGTAGCCGAGCGAGTAGCAGTAGTCTGCGTCGAAGTTCGAGGGGTCGGCGCAACGGCCTTCATAGCCAAAGAAGTGGTGAAGCGAAGAGAATTTACCCTTGGCAGCCTTGAAAGCTTCCGATTTGGCTACATATTCAGCAACAAGACCGCTAAGCAGTTTTTCTGTTTCGATGAGAGAAACCTGCACATTGCCGTGGGGGTCGCGGTCGAGCATAAGCTGACGCGATACTTCTTCAGGAAGTTTCTTGAGAGCCGCAACATTTTCAGCAGCGAGATTGCCGAGGATAAAGGCAGTAAGTTCTTCCTCGTTCATGCCCTTGACGGTGTCCTTGTTAGCGCCGAGAAGCTCGTTGAGCTCGCTGATAAGACGCTTATATTCGGGAATAAATTCGATGAGGCCTTCGGGAACGAGAACTGTACCGAAGTTGTTGCCGTCGGCAGCGCGTGCGATTACGATGTCGCCGATATAGCTTACAATTTCTTCGAGATTCATGCCACGCTGCTCTATTTCCTCGGAAATGAGGCAGACGTTAGGCTGAGTTTGAAGAGCGCACTCGAGTGCGATGTGGCTTGCAGAACGGCCCATCAGCTTGATGAAGTGCCAGTATTTCTTGGCAGAGTTGCAGTCGCGCTGGATATTGCCGATTACTTCGGAATAAACCTTGGTGGCAGTGTCGAAGCCGAACGAAGTCTCGATTACATCGTTCTTGAGGTCACCGTCGATTGTCTTGGGGCAACCGATTACCTGTACGCCTGCATCGATAGACTTGTAGTATTCAGCCAGAACGGCTGCGTTTGTATTGGAGTCATCGCCACCGATGATTACTACGGCGGAGATACCGAGCTCTTTGAGAATTTCAAGACCTTTGTCGAACTGATCTTTATGCTCGAGCTTTGTACGACCCGATCCGATGATGTCGAAACCGCCGGTATTGCGGTATTCATCGATGATAGGAGCAGTAAGTTCAATATATTTGTGGTCAACGAGACCGCCGGGGCCCATGAGGAAGCCGAACAGGCGGCTGTCGCGATGTATCTTCTTGATACCGTCGAAAAGGCCGCTAATCACATTGTGTCCACCGGGAGCCTGACCGCCCGACAGAATCACACCTACGTTCACAGGCTTGCCCGGACCGGGGTTAGGATTCTTTTCAAAGCGAATTTCGGGTAGGCCATATGTGTTGGGGAAGAGGTTACGGATTGCTTCCTGGTCGGCTACTGATTCAGTAGGACGACCTTCTACAACTTTGACCGCGCTGGTGAGCACTACAGGCAATTTGGGCTTATAGGCTGCACGAGCTTTTTGCAAGGCGCTCTTTTTCATCTTGAGTAACTATTGTTTTTGAATTTGTTCTGACTGCAAAATTAACAAAAATTTTTCGGGCCGATAGCCTTAAAAGTGTGAATAAGTGTTTAATTACACTATTTCTTTTTTCGCCCGGCTACAACCACAGAAAGCATGTCGGGCTGAAGATATCTTGAGGCCATTTCGGCAATGATTTCTCCGCTAAGAGCATTTATGGCAGCCTGCTGACTTTCAAAATAATCATCGGGGGTACCCACGTACAGACGATTGGCATAATAACCCATTATTGAAGCAGGCGTGTCGAGAATTTCAGCGAGACTTGTTGCCGCATGAAGCTTGAGCCTGCTCAATTCCTCGCCCTGAGGCGGATTGTCGGCGAGACGTCGCATTTCGGCCTTGATTTCATCGATTACCAGAGCTGTATTGTCGCAGTCGCATTGCGCCGCAATTGTAACATAAGATCCTTCCCGGCACCCCAGCAGATATGCTGAAATCCCATATGTAAGGCCTTTTTCCTCGCGGACATTCATCATCAGACGACTCCCGAAGTATCCTCCAAGAGCCATCACTGCCAATCGAAGAGGAATGTAGTCGGCATGATCGCGTCCGGGCGCGGCAATACCGGCCATTATGGCATCCTGAAAAGCATTCTCCTTCTCAACAAACCGAGCAGCAGGTACCGACGGACTTTCCATGGGCAATATTTGCGGTGTAAAACCGGACCCGGACACAGGCAAGGATTCAAGCAATTCTATTACTCTGCGCCTTACGGCATCGTCTTCTTTCCCTGAAAGGAACGCATGTATACCTGCCGGATTAAAAATTCGCCCGTGTATCTTTCTCAAGCTATCGGAAGTTATTGATGTGATACTCTCTTCCGTAACAGGCTTGCCGAGGACGTGGCCCTCGCCATACATCATATCTGTAAAGGCTTCTTCTGCGAGAGCCGCCACATCCTGTCTTGATGACATATAAGAAGACAACGCGCGCAACTTCGCCGTCTCAAGCGGACCCTCAGGGTACGAAGCATTTGCAATGCAGTCGGCCCAGACGGGGAGCAATGCTCCCGCACGGTCGTTGAGATACCAAATATCAGTGACACTATGATGTGCCTGCGGACGCACACTTATTCTTGCACCGTTATAATCCAGAATGTCGGCTATCTGAGTGGCATTGCGAGCCGATGTACCCTCTGAAAACTGCGACATCAGAAGACTCGACATCGTCTCAGAGCCCAGTTCGGCGGCTCCGCCTGTAAAAGCTATGCTAAGACGGCTCACCGGCTGGTCTCCCCCGGCTACAGTATGCAGGCTGATGCCATTCGCAAGAATTTCCACATTTTCAGCAGGCACTACAAGATGTCCGAATGGCTTTACTTCGGGTGCGATACTACGATTCATAACGCGGCCAGGTATTTTTCTGCAGCCTCAAGATCTGCCGGTGTGTCGATACCGATGGTAGGCTCGTCTGTGAGAGCCATTTTAATCTTGTATCCGTTTTGGAGCCAACGCAACTGTTCGAGCGACTCAGCTATTTCAAGACTGCTCTGAGACAAAGCGCCAAGTTCTTTAAGCACATCGGCCCGATAGCCATAGAGACCCACATGTGTATAATATGGCGCTTTACCAGGCCATTGCGACTCTTCGCAACCACGCACAAAAGGAATGACAGAACGAGAAAAATACATGGCATACATATCATTGCTCATCACAACCTTAGGCGTATTAGGATTAGCAAGAGCCTCAAAGCCACGCGCGATGTCGAACGGGCGCGCAAGAGAAGCAATGCCGACATTATCGTCTGCAAAGCATGCCTTCAGAGCCTCAAGCTGGGAAAGCGCTATGAAAGGTTCATCGCCCTGGATATTGACAACGACGTCGGCAGACGAGCCAAGCTTTTCGTATGCCTCACGGCAGCGATCTGTTCCGCTTCGATGTGTGTCGGAGGTCATCACGGCACGGCCGCCAAAAGCCTCAACGGCAGAGGCGATTCTCGCATCGTCTGTAGCGACAGCAATCTCCTTGAAACACTGCTCGGCGCGCCTGTACACACGTTCTATCATGGTGACACCGCCGATTTCAGCGAGCGGTTTACCCGGGAATCGCGTTGAAGCGTATCGGGCTGGTATTATTGCTATAAAAGTAGGATTATTCTTCATTTTCTTCTACATAGAGTTGAGCATTCTCATATTTCTTTATCTTCACACGCCTGTGGGCGAGGATAAATGCCCCTGTCGACACAGCATCGAACACATGCGAGCCGACCTCGATTTTACCTGCCGGACGCATTTCTGTGACAGTAGTGGCAATTTGGCCGATATATTTTGCCGGCCCCATATCGACTCCGACAAATCCGTCGGAATTCTTCAGTTCAGTCATCAGTTCGGAATGCTTGCGCACAAACTTCGGGCCATATTTAGAGGTCAGAAACAGTATCGACGCCAAAGCCATGGCGGAGCCTACGCCAACTATAATCAAAGCATTTCTGACAGCGCCAAAATCAACGCCGGTGACAGAATCGCTGTTTACCATCGCCCCTATTATGGAAGCCAGAATGGCTATGATGCCAGATATGCCGCACACGCCGAAGCCTGGAATCACAAATATTTCAAGGACAATAAGAATCACACCGGCAATGAAGGCCAGAAGCGCCCAGCCTGGCATACCGCCCGATATGAGCATAGGCAAAAAATACAATATCGCGGCCACTACAGACACCGCTGCCGCAAATCCGAGTCCTGGGGTATGCATTTCCATATAGATGCCTCCGAGAATAAGCATTATAAGCACTGCTCGGACAGCCGCATTCGACAGAAAGCCAAGGATATCATCGCCAAGCGTACTTTTATAGTACTGCACACCGGCATCTGCCATATCAAGAGACTTCAGTATATCAGGTATTCCGGCAGCCACACCATCGGCATAGCCGCATGCGACAGCCTGCTCTGATGTAAGCGAAACCGAAATCTCAGGATTAACCATCGAAGCGGCTATTTCGGGATTGCGGCGCCACACAAGCGTATCGTTCTCAAGCACTTTGCCATGATGCTCGGCTGTAGCGCGCATCATTGTGCTCATATACGACTGATACTTCTCGGGCATTGGCTCGCCGGCTCCGTTTACTACCGTTGCAGACCCCATGCTCGACCCGGGCGCCATATAGACACTGTCGCAGGCCAGAGCAATGAGAGCGCCGGCCGAAGCGGCGTTAACGTCTACAAATGCTACGGTCGGAAGCGGCTCTCGCATTATAGCCGTCCGGATTGAGTCGGCGGCGTCGAGCGCTCCGCCAAAAGTGTTTAATTTGACTATAATCAATCGGCTGTCATTCTCGTGAGCCTCTCCGAGAGCCTTCTTGAAATGATGAAATGCGCTGAGGTCAATCTCGGTCTCGACAGGAATGACGAAAACAGATGCCGTGCTGTTGATTGCCGCCGCAAGGACAAGCGATACAACTGCGATGAATCGAAGAAGAGAAGTCATGAATTAGTGTTTTTATTCTCGCCGAAATATCCAGGCAAAAGAGAACATCCGGCTATAAGATAGATATAATAACAGAGCAGTCTCCATACAAGAGCCAGCACGGCGGCCATTCCGGCATTTCCGATAAGGTCGCCGTAATATGTGGCGAAAAGCCATTCGCTGATACCGCTTCCGCCCGGTGTCGGACTGACCATGAGTACCACCCAGACAACAAACTGGCGGGCAAAGACAAGCGCCTGCGATGCTGAGGGAACAAAGGCCATGAAGAGGAAACACACCACAAAATAGCGCGAGAACCACGACAACACGGTAGAACCGAATACATTAAGCCACCACCGCACCGACCGGCCTTTCACCCACTGCGACGTCGAGGCCATATTGCGTGCCGATGTTGTGATTTTATCTGAAAAGCGGCGGAGAATGCGCCACTGCGATATCCTCTGGAGCACACGGCTCGTAGCCTCGGGCTTTGCAATAATTGCCACATACAATATCGCCGTCCATACAACAATGCCGGCATATACAAGCCAGAATACTATCTCTACACCACCAAGGAAAGTGCTCACACTCTCGCTTTCGAAACCTCCGGCGCTGAAAAGATCGGAAAGAGGAATCAGCAGCACTATTATCGGGCAGAAAATCACAAAGAAAAGCTCATCGAGAAACAATGTCGTCAATGTAAGCGCCGTAGCGCGTCCGATGCCTATGCCCTCGCGGTTGAGATAAAATATAGCCAGCGCACTGCCCCCGACAACCGAAGGCGTGATAGCCGAAGTGAACGCGCACATTATATCTGTACGAAACGCTCGTTTCCACGTCAAATCGCCGGCGGCGATAGTGTGAAAGCGCCACGCAAGGCCAAAATCACGCCCGAAAACAGCAAGAAGGGCAAGCCCGATATACAACAAGGTATGGCTATCGCAGGGAATGCTCCTGAGCGTAGCCATATCGATGTCTTTCCTTATGAGCCATATGGCGACTGCAACTCCGAACAGCAGCGGCAGTGCTGTTTTCCACAAAGTCTTCGACAGCTCTCTGGACATTGTGCTATTTCATCAAGAACTCCTTTAGCTGCGTCATGCAGGCTATGGGGTCGGACGCCTCGAACAGTTCTTTTCCGCAGCAGACACCGGAGTATCCGATCGCTTTAAGCCGGGCAGCCTCTTCTAAAGAAGCACTTGCGGCATATGCCACAATCGGAAAATTCGAACCAGCGCCTCTTACTTCGGCTATAATCGAAGCCGCTTTCTCATCGGGCTTGACCGACACATAGTCTATATCGGCCCGTTCGAGTTCAAGGACAACGCTTGCCTGCCCGGCTTCAGCTCCTATGATAGCCTCTGCGCCGAGCTCCTCGCGCACCTTCAGCGGAGAAGCTGAGCCCAAAGGCAAAAACACTCCGTGAAGTCCATACTCTTTCGCGGCGTCCTTATCGGCAGTCACGGTGAGCATTACGCCGCTTTCACGACACAGCTCGACGATGCCCGGATAGTGTTCGCGTTTTTCTTCATCGGAAATACCCTCGCCAATGACAATCCAGCCACAGCCGGCCTCAATAGCCATCTGAGCCATTTCTGAAAGCGAATATCTGTCGTTTATTTCAAGTAAAACCTGCAACATACTGTCTTCAAATTATGAATTATGGATTATGAATGAAGAATTATTACTAATCAGAACATTAAAATAGCCGGATAGTTGGATTATGAACCATTAATTCATAATCCATAATTAATCATTCACAATTATTATTCGCCGAGGCGCTTGCGATAGAAAACAAATTCGCGTCCGAGATATTTTTCGCGCACAACGGGGTTTTCGGCAAGCTCTTCCGAGGTTCCCTGAAACAGAATCCTGCCTTCGAAAAGGAGATATGCCCGGTCGGTGATTCGAAGTGTTTCCTGCGCGTTATGGTCTGTTATAAGAATGCCTATATTCTTGTCTTTGAGCTTATATACTATCGACTGAATGTCTTCTACGGCAATGGGGTCAACGCCGGCGAAGGGCTCGTCGAGCATGATAAAACTCGGGTTGATGGCAAGACAACGGGCGATTTCCGTGCGTCGGCGTTCGCCGCCCGAAAGCTGGTCGCCAAGGTTTTTGCGCACTTTCTGCAGACGGAACTCGGCAATAAGGCTCTCCAGCTTGTCGCGCTGCTCCTCCTTGCTCATTTTAGTCATCTGCAGCACGGCGCGGATATTGTCTTCCACGCTGAGTTTACGGAATACCGACGCTTCCTGCGCAAGATAGCCGATGCCGTTCTGAGCCCGCTTATACACTGGATATTCGGTGATATTAAGATCGTTCAGGAATATCTGGCCCTCATTGGGCTGAATCAGCCCCACGGTCATATAGAAAGTCGTGGTCTTGCCGGCGCCGTTCGGCCCCAGGAGACCTACGATTTCGCCCTGAGTGACATCTATCGAAACATGGTTGACCACCGTCCGCTTGCCATATTTCTTCACAAGGTTATCGGTGCGAAGCACCATGCGGCCCCCGGCAATATCGTCGGCGGCCTTCTCGGCTTCTGCCATGGCCTCAGACTCCGGAAGAGCCTCTGCCTGACGGACCTCAGCCTCATTTATCGGCAACTCGAAGGGGTTGGGTGCCTCCGAGGTCTCGCGCTCGCTATTGCGGAATTTAGAAATCAGCCCCATCACCCGGCAGTGCAAGATTCTTCCATTCGGCCGTTGCCATGGCGCAGACGGCTTTCGATATAGTCTGTGAGAAGGTTGATAGCCACCGTGTTGCTACCCCCTTGCGGCACTATAAGGTCTGCATAGCGCTTTGACGGCTCTATATACTGGCAGTGCATCGGCTTGAGGACGTCGGCATATCGGTCTATCACAATCTGCGGCGTGCGGCCTCGCTCGATGCAGTCGCGGGCGATGACGCGGATAAGGCGGTCGTCGGCGTCGGCATCTACAAACACCTTCACATCGAGCATGCTGCGCAGCACCGGGTCTGTCAGCACAAGAATGCCCTCCACAATCACTACTTCGGCCGGACGCACCGTCACGGTCTCTTCCTGGCGGGTGCACGTAAGGTAGGAGTATGTCGGCATTTCAATAGATTTGCCTTCCTTCAGGAGCTTGAGGTGGTCTACAAGAAGGGACCATTCTATGGCCGCCGGCTCGTCGAAGTTGATTTTCGACCGTTCTTCTGGCGGCACGTGGCTCGAGTCCTTGTAATATGAGTCCTGAGGCATTACGGCGACCTCTCCCGGAGGAAGACTCGCTATGATTTTGTTTACTACGGTGGTTTTACCCGAGCCGGTTCCGCCGGCGATTCCTATAATTAGCATTGTTGTGCGTTTTCAGTTTTATTGCCGCGAATTTACAAAAAAATATTCTAACAGCCGCGCCTATTCGTATGCGATATATTGTTTAATTTTGTGATAATATCAATTGCACTCATGAAACAGCACAATATAGAGATACGCGGAGCCCGCGTCCATAATCTGAAAAATATAAATCTCGACATTCCACTGAACAGGATAGTCGGCATAGCCGGCGTGTCCGGCTCGGGCAAATCATCGCTGGCTCTCGGCGTACTCTATGCCGAAGGGTCGCGACGCTACCTCGAGGCTCTGTCTACATATACACGCCGACGCATTTCACAGGCGCCCAAAGCTCTGGTCGATGATATCCGTCATGTGCCGGCAGCAATCGCGCTGCGCCAGCGGCCCGGCGTTCCGAGCCTAAGAAGCGCATTCGGCACAGGCACAGAGCTCCTTGGCAGCCTTCGTCTCATGTTCTCGCGTCTCGCAAGCCACCGTTGCCCCGACTGTGGACACTACCACGAGCCTACTCTTGATGTGGCTGCCGAAAAAGAACTGGTATGCGACAACTGTGGCAGACATTTTTACGGGCCGTCTGCCGAAGACCTGTCATTCAACAGCGCCGGGGCCTGCTCCCGATGCGGAGGCACGGGAACCATAATGACCGTAGACCGCTCTACCATCGTGCCAGACGAGTCGCTTACTATAGATGAAGGAGCGGTCGCCCCGTGGAACAGCCTTATGTGGTCTTTGATGAAAGATGTGTGCCGCGAAATGGGCGTGCGCACTGATGTGCCTTTCAACAAACTCACCGAAAAAGAACGCGATATTGTGTTCAACGGGCCTGCTGAAAAGAAACACATTTTTTATAAGCCCAAAAGCGGAAACTCAGCCGGAGAGCTTGATTTTACATATTACAATGCCGTATATACTGTAGAAAACGCCCTTGCAAAGGTCGCGGACGAGAAAGGCATGAAGCGTGTAGAAAAATTTCTAAAAAGTGAGATATGCCCCACCTGTCATGGCTCACGGCTATCCGACAGGGCACGGGCACCCCGCATCATGGGCATAGGGCTCGACACTGTCTGCGAAATGACTCTCGACGATTGCCTCGCATGGGTCAACAGCGTGCCCCGTTCATTGCCAGCAGACATGCGGCCTATGGAAGAAAGCATAGTTGAGTCGTTCGTCATTACAGCGCGCCGACTGATTGAGCTCGGGCTTGGCTATCTCAGCCTCGACCGTGCGGCGTCGACTCTGTCTACAGGCGAACGGCAGCGTATGCAACTTGCACGTGTTGTCCGCAATCACACGACAGGAGTAATGTATGTACTCGACGAACCGTCCATCGGCCTTCACCCCGCAAATATCACCGGGCTTATAGCCGTAATGAACGACCTTGTTGACGACGGCAACTCTGTAATTCTGGTAGACCATGACACACAGATATTGAGTGTCGCCGACCAAATCATCGAAATGGGCCCGGAGGCCGGAGCAAACGGTGGAAAAGTAATCGCACAGGGCTCAATATCAGAGATAGAGAACAATCCGAAATCCAAAATAGGGCCTTTTCTCGCCGGCAGATATGCGTCGCGAGTCAGGGAAACTATTCCAACCGACTCTATATTTGCGCTCGGAACTATTGAATTGAAGACAAGAGCAATCCACACAGTAAAACCTCTTGACGTAAAAATACCGAAAGGACGTCTTACTGTCATCACCGGTGTATCCGGTTCCGGCAAAACCACCTTAGTTCTCGACAGCCTCATTCCGGATCTCTCTGCCTTATTGAGCGGAAAAGCTCTACCCGAGCATGTAGAATCAATAAGAGCCGAAGGCATCGACAACATAAAATTAATTGACTCTACTCCGATAGGCGCAAATGTGCGCTCTACCGTAGCTACTTACGCCAATGTACACGACGAACTCCGCAAGATATACGCGCGCACTCCCGATGCTAAATCGCATGGCTATAAGGCGAGCGATTTCTCCTATAATACCGGCAGTCTGCGCTGCCCTGTATGCGACGGAACAGGGAGCGTGAGCCTTGATGTGCAATTTTTACCTGATGTAGATATCCTGTGTCCGGAGTGCCGTGGTGCGCGATATTCAAAAGATGCATATCTTATACACTGTCATAACAGAGAAGGCAAATCGTTCTCGTTGCCCGAACTGATGGGCACCGATATATCGTCGGCCATAAACGACTGCACCGATTTCAAAAATATAAAACCCCGGCTGGAAATCTTGAACACTCTTGGCCTCGGATATCTCACCCTCGGGGAGGCAACCACAAGCCTGTCGGGCGGCGAAGCCCAACGGCTCAAACTCGCCTCCGAAATGGGGCGCCAGCAGCAAAACTCCATATTCGTATTCGACGAGCCAACCATAGGACTGCACCCTCTTGATGTAAAAACTCTACTTGGCGTGCTACAGCACCTTGTAGATCAAGGAGCAACAGTAATAGTGATAGAACACGACATCGACCTTATCCGAAACGCCGACTATATAATCGACATGGGCCCGGGCGGCGGTAACAGCGGCGGCAAAATAGTAGCATGCGGCACGCCAGCCGACATAGCCGCTTGCCCACAGAGTGCTACAGGCCGCTTTATCTAATCAGATTCCGCTCCTACACTGTCAGAGGGCGACACTTTCAGTCTGATTGATGACGGCTGCGATGTCGGCCTCGGTGCCGCAGAAAGGTCCGGCGTGCTTTAGCTTGAGCGTACACATGGCGGCGGCAAATTTTCCGGCCTCTTCGTAGGCGGCGCCGCGGCTGCGGCTGTAAAGGTAGCCGGCCATATAGGTGTCGCCGCAGCCGGTGGCGTCGACGACGTCGGTCAGGCCAAATGCCGGAATTTCATAGAAGCGCCCTTCGGCATAGATGAGCGAGCCGCGGTCGCCAAGGGTGAGCAGCACTTCGCGGCAGCCCCAACCGGCCAGAATCCCGGCGGCCTCGCGGGGGTCGGAAGAGCCGGTGAGGGTCTCCATTTCCTTTTCGTTGGCTTTGAGAATGTCTATATATTTCAAAGCCTCGAATTTATCGGCCCAGTCGATGGCATAGACCTCCTGGCCGCGCACTTCGCGGAGATAGCCCTGCGCGTCGACCGACACGATTCCCTTTGTCGAAAGGAGCTTTATGGCCTCGAGCGAAAAATCGTCGGCCAGAAGGGTGCCCAAATGAAATATACGGGCCTCTGCATCGCGAAGATTGTCGACCGTAAAGGGGTCGGCCTTGGCAAGGACGCGCTGGGTGCGGTCGTTGAGATTGTCGCCATATCTGTTTTCGAAGAAAACGGACTTCCGCGAGGGAATCACGTCTACTTCTATTCCTTTTGCCCGGATATCCTCTACCGCTCCCATTTCGGTCTCTCCGACCGAGGTGAGCAGCCGGAAGCCGGAGTGATCGAGCCCCTCGAGGGCATGGGCCACGTAGAAGGCCGTGCCGCCGGGCATATATGTCTCCAGCTTCGGGGTTATAATCTTATCGAGCGTAATGTGGCCGATACAGCATATATCTGTTTTTTTCATTTTCAAAGTTTTTTGTTAAGAGCCATATAAGCATATACTAATACTGCCGCATAGGCTACAGCCGGCACGACGAACGCCGTAGACATAGATGTCAGCCCTGCAATCCAGCCCATAAGAGAGGTGCCGACGGCGCCTCCGAGAGGTGTCATCATAAGGAAGGACGAAGCTATCTTGGTCGAAGCACCGTTGCCTCTGATTGTGATTGCGAATATGGTAGGGAACATAATAGCCTCGAAGGCATAGCAGGCAAAGAGGCCTATTTTCGATATCACGCCTATGTTAAGCGCCACAAGGCCGGCGCCCAGCACCGTCATGACGGCGCAGACGGTGAGCACCTTTTCCGCCCGTACATATTTCATCACCGAGCTGCCCACGACCCTGGCAATCATGAAAAGGCCAAGGGCTCCGAAAGACAGCACCCATGTGGCCGTCATCTTATCCATCCAGCCGTCGTCGGTGACATAATTGATAAACAGGCTATTGATTGAAATTTCGGCGATTTCATAGCAGAAAAGGGCAAACAGGCCGGTCTTAAAATGCCGCGAGCGCCATAACTGCCTGATAGAAGAGGTAACGCCCGTGTTTTCGCCCTCAGATTCCTCGCTCTTTATTTCAGGAAGTTTCACCCGGGTGAACATCAGAGCGACGGCAAGAACGACAACTCCCATTATCGAATACGGCAGAGCTACAGAACCTTCGCCCTCTCCCGAAAAAAGGAAACCGCCTACCAGAACAGGGCCAAGAATGCAACCGAACCCATTGAACGACTGGGCAAGATTAAGACGGCTCGCAGCCGTTTGCGGGCTTCCAAGTTCGGCCGCATAAGGATTGGCGGCAGTCTCAAGGACAGCAAGGCCACAGCCTATTATGAACAGCGCCGTGAGGAATACCCCGAACGAGCCCAGCATGTCGCCGGGTATAAACGCGAGAGCGCCAAGCCCGAAAAGAAGCAATCCCAGCACCACACCCCGCCGATATCCATAGCAGGTAATGAAAATACCTGCCGGAAGCGCCATCAGAGCATAGGCCACATAGGTGGTAGCCTGAATCATTGTACTGTGAACTATCGATATATCGAGCGATTCCTGAAAATGCTTGTTGAGCACATCAAGAATAGCACGTGCAAAACCCCACATAAAGAATAGCGAGGTTATCAGAATAAAAGGCAGAAGATAGTTCCGCCCTATCAGGCTTGGTTTATTTTGCATATTCATAATTTTCGGCCCAAACCATAGGTTTTCAGCAATTTAAAGCGAATCATTACTTAATCGGGCCACTTTTACATGGCAAATTTATAAAAAATGACCGACATGCTCGGTTAATTTTTTTTAACATGCATACATTCTCAGCCACATAAACCCTGCCTGATTAGCGATTTTTAACAAATAAATTCTCCAACGCACTAATACTTAGGACGATACGATTTTGTGATTATTTCACAATTCAAATCACCGATATATCCCAACGGCTATGTCACTTTTTTTTGCTAATTTTGCCCAACTTCTAACCATAATTATAACCTATGACCATGAAACGGAAACTGTTCATATACTCATTCGTCATATTTGCATTAGGATTCTTTTCGGCCTGCAAAAATTCTTCGGCCCGAACCGAATATAATATCTCAGACTTCGGAGCCAAGGCCTCTGAAACCATAGACAACTCTGAGGCTATACAGAAAGCTATAGACGCCTGTGCGGGCAACGGAGGCGGAAGTGTAATCTTCCCGGCGGGAAAGACTTTCATGTCGGGTCCTCTGCACCTCCGTTCAAACGTCAATCTGCATTTGGAGCCCGGCTCACGCTTGCTTGCCAACCTCGACGAAAGCATCTATCACGAAAGCGCATTCGGCGAAAATGAAGGCGAAGGCATGATGTGGCTCATAGGGCGCGACCTTGAGAATATTTCCATCACAGGCACCGGCACCATCGACGGAAACGGCGTCGCATTCATGGGCGCCGAACTCGATGATTCCTACGAGCTAAAGCCTGTCACCACATTCGACCCTCGGCCACACGTGCTGACCCTCATCAACTGTAAGAAAATCAACATTTCAGACATCACCATAACGGGAAGCGCTTACTGGACCGTACACCTGGTAGGCTGCTACGACGCCGCAATCTCCGACATTTCACTGCTCAACAATCTCAAAATCCGCAATGGCGACGGTATAGATCTGGACCACTCCAGAAAGGTGCGTATCACCGGCTGCTTCATCGAAAGCGGCGACGACTGCATATGCCTTAAAAACCGTCGCGAATACGAACAGTATGGCCCTTGCCGCGATATTGTGGTGACAAACTGCATCATGACCTCTCGTTCATGCGCTGTCAAGATAGGTTCGGAAAACATGGACAGCATAGACCATATACTGTTCGACAACTGCATCATACGAAACAGCAACCGAGGCATCGGCATTCAGAACCGCGACGAAGGAACCGTGTCTGACGTCACTTTTGCAAACATGAGCGTCGAATGCCTCTACCACAGCGATGTATGGTGGGGAAAAGCCGAGCCTATATACGTGACATCTTACCGCCGTGCTCCCGGCAATCACAAAGACGCCGGCTGGAGATTCCCCAAAGGCGCGAAAGAAGGCTCGTGCGGAGTCGTTAGCCGCATCAATTTCATAAACGTGACCTGCACGAGCGAAAACGGTTGCTTTATCGGAGGCGAAACCCTCGATAAAGTTACTGACCTCACTTTCCGCAACGTAGACCTCCGTCTCGCCCGCACCACCTCATGGCCCGGCGGTGTCTACGACAAACGCCCCTGCGACGGCGAAGGATTCGTGCATGCACCCGTCTATGGTTTCTATATCGACGGTGCCAGCGACATTTCATTCGCCGACTGCCGTGTGAACGCACGCAGTCTCGAACCCTCCCAGTTCGGAGGAGAATTCAAAATCATCAATGCGAGCGATATAAAGAAATGAACTTTATCCCTTGTTTTCTATGGGCTGCCTTGGCCCTGTCGCCAATACCGGCTTTAGCCGCCGAGAAAACACCACGCGAACTTATTGCCGAGGTTCCGGAACGCTCGGGAGGAATCTACTATGCGTATCCTCATGCAAACGATATAATGCCGGAAATTCCCAAGGGCTATCAGGTGGCCTTCATAAGTCATTATGGACGTCACGGCTCCAGATGGATTATAAAGACATGGGAATACCACGAATCAATCTCGGGTCTCGACAGTGCCGCACAGCATAATGGTCTTACCCCTCTTGGCAACGATGTGTTGCGACGCCTGAGAATCATCGAAGCCCAAGCCCGTGGGAACGAAGGCGCACTTTCGCCGAAAGGAGAAGCCCAGCACCGAGGAATTGCAGAACGTCTGTTGCTACGTTTCCCTGACTTTCTCAACGATTCCGCACGGATAGAGGCCTACAGCTCGACCGAGCCACGCTGCATAATGAGTATGGCGGCATTTTGCGAGCGCATGAAGGAACTTAAACCCGGATTGACAATAAAGAGACATGCCTCGCCGGGAGATATGGCATTCATTTCATGGTCCAACCCCGAAATCAAAGCCGTGAACAAGCCCGGCTCGCCATGGTGGAAAGACCTGGAAAACTGGCGCGATTCCGTTCTGAATCCCCAAAGGCTCATTGCAAGCCTCTTCACAGAGCCAAGCGGTGTCGCAAACCCTACACGCCTGATGTGGATGCTCCATGATGTGGCTGTCGATGTGCAGGACGTCGACCCGGGTGTTGAATTGCTCGATATTTTTACGACCGACGAGCTCTACAATCTCTGGCAAGCGCTCAACTACAAGATGTATTATCTGCACGGCAACAACCCTGCAACCGATGCGGCCGGTCCGCGAAGCGCAAGAAGTCTTCTGGACCATATAGTTGCCGATGTAGACAGTGCAGCCACAGGCAGCCGTCCGCACAGAGCAGCCACCTTGCGCTTCGGGCACGATACTGCCCTGCTCCGTCTGCTGGCCCTTGCAAAAATCGAAGGAGCTGCAGAAGTTGTCGATAATCCCGAAGAATACGCCGACCACTGGCAGGACTTTGCTCTTACTCCAATGGCAGCCAACCTTCAAATAATACTCCTTACTTCATGTGAGGGAAAAGAACCCCTGGTTCACATACGACACAACGAACGTCCGGCCGTGCTACCTATCAAAAACGCCCATAGATATTTCTATCCTTGGGCTGAGGTCCGCTCGCTTTGGAAAGAATAAACTGAGGACAATCGAGTAGGTCGGGAAACGAAAGTTTTCTGACCTACTTTCGTTTCCTTTCCTCTCACACCACCGTACGTGCCGTTCGGCATACGGCGGTTTAATTTGTTTTCAAAGAGTGTCTAATCATATAGTAGTCAAGGCAACTGACTAAGCCTCTGCGTGTCAGTATCTCTTTGGAGATTGCACGCGCCACACAGGTTCTTCTTACTACCCATTCGTAGCGGTCGCCATAATATGATGTAAGTTTGGCTAAGTCGTTGTTTATCCCGAGCTTGCGAAGCCCCCATGCGCGTTTGCGTGGAGTTTTCCACTGCTTCCATATCACTTTACGCAACATCGTGCGAAGATGTTCGTCTATCTTTTCCATTTTGCCTTTCATGGCTCCGATGGAGAAGTAGTTTATCCATCCGCGGGTCACGGAGTTGAGCATGGCGATACGGTCGGTCAGGGAGATACTCCACGAGCGTTTGCATAGCTTCTTGAGTCTACGTTGGAACTTTTCTACCGAGGTTTCGTGGGGTCGTGCC
>CAJTOB010000017.1 GCA_910578035.1 uncultured Muribaculaceae bacterium | reverse complement strand
TCTGATGTGGAGGCAAATGCGCAACTGAACGCTGAACCAAACGCAGGACTAAACGCAGAGGTGGACACGCTATTAATTCGGTTGCCCTAAGATTTGTAATTGTTCGGACTCGAACCTAATGAAATTCTTATGAAATGTAATGGAGGGCTGTGGCGAGAAGTGGAAAATTCGCACACTAATTTTAACACTATTTAATGATTGATAATGGCGAATTTTTCATAATCTCTATTGATGACGATTAAAGGAGGCTACAAAATTAGGACAAATCTGCGCTTTGCGGAGGACGAAAAATCGGTAAAATTGAAATAGGAGGACAAAAGGAGGACAAAAATCAAAAGAGAAATCCCGCAACTCTTGATTTTCAATGAGTTACGGGATTTTACAGTGCCCAGAACAGGACTCGAACCTGCACGCCTCGCAGCACTCGCACCTGAAACGAGCGCGTCTACCATTCCGCCACCTGGGCATAGGTGAGCTATTGCTCTTTTGCGTTGCAAAATTAGTGCTTTTTTCTTTAATATGAAATTTTTGACGGATTTTTTTTATTATTTTTGTATCGATGTCTGCAAATATTTGTATGCAGTTTTTGTGCCATATATGTTAATCTATTAATATAATACGTTTTATGACTATTCTGAAAGATGGCTTGCAGCCAGCCATATGCAGCGACCATGCCGGGTATGAGCTTAAAGGTATCGTAGAGGGATATCTTGAATCGAAGGGTATTTCGTGCACCGATTTCGGTACTCATAGCTCTGAGAGTTGTGATTATGCCGATTTTGCACATCCGTGTGCTATTGCAGTAGAAAAGGGCGAGAACTATCCCGGAATCGCTATATGCGGCAGCGGCAATGGTATAGGAATGACTCTCAACAAGCATCAGGGAATCCGCGCGGCTCTATGCTGGACTCCTGAACTTGCGCGTCTGGCCCGAGCTCACAATAATGCCAATGTCCTTGTCCTTCCGGCCCGCTTCATTGCTCCGGAGACTGCGCTTGAGATTGTAGATGTTTTTCTGTCTACCGAATTTGAAGGCGGACGCCATGAGCGCCGTATCGAAAAGATACCGGTTGCAGGCTGTAAATGCGATTGACTTTTCAAATAATAATCCGGAGGTCTTGAAAATCAAACTCAGACCTCCGGATTTTTAATCCCATGTATATTTTTTCTGCTTGCTCAGTCGGGAGCGAAGCCGCGCCATTGCCCGACGGGCAGGATGTGTGAGTACAAGCCATGGTATGGTCAGCAAAAGCGGACGCGACTTCAATGCTTTCATGGCTTTGCGCCATATTATTATATCCATGGCAATCATCGCTGCCAATATTACGGATACTATTATAGCGACCTGTAGATTTGGCCAGTCTATAAAGGCGGCTGCGGCTCCTGTCAGAATTGCTACAACCTGAAGTATGCCGGCAAGGAGCTGGAGCACACGCGGCTTACGACGGATAAAACGCTCTGTGAATATACGCCGTAGTACTCGCTCATTGAAGAGGCGGGGGTGATTTCCATGCCGCAGACGCACTATAGAGTCTTCCGACAGCTCAACCTCGGTATTCGAGCCTTTGGCTATCTCGGAAATAAATATATCATCGTCTCCGTAGTGCAGATTGAGCGATCGGGCAAAGCCTTTGTTACGCAAAAAAGCGGAGCGTCTGTAGGCTATATTATATTCTGTGCCGCGAAACGGTTTTCCGGCAATGGCAACACCGAGCCAGCGCACAGTCTCGACCACAAAGTCGAAAGCTCGGCGGCGACGGCCTGTGTGTGAATCTTCCTCCGGATCGACAACAGCCACACCCAGCACAACTTCAACGGGCGAATTAACGTCAAAACGTCTTGTCATTCGCCGAAGCCATTGCGGAGAACTGATTATGGCAGCCGATGTCGTCAGCACCGCCACATCGTATCGTGCCGCTTTCAGCCCAAGGGTAAGAGCGAGTTTCTTGCGGCTGAGATTAACCACACCTTCGGGGGTAAACGTAAGATATAAATTCGAATAGCGACCACGCAGCATACCGACGGTATCTCGCACATCGCCTGCCTCGCCTTCGTTTACCACAATCACCTCGTATGCAGCCGGGTAATCCTGATTAAGAACAATTTCGAGAAGTTCCCGCAAGTTTTCGGCATCGCCTTGAGAATATATTATTACCGATGCAGGAAGATAGTCTGCGTCCGGCTTATCTGGACGCTCGTTGTCGGCGCGTCGACGGTAAGTTATTACTGTTCTTACTCTGAAAAAATAGTAAGCAGCCACCACCAGCACACACAATGCGCACACACCGATGAGCCACAGAGCCGTATATGATATTATGGGTGAGAAATACATTTTTGAACAGATAATCGCCGTGAAAAAGGCACACAAAAGTAAGCATAAAAAATGAAAACGCAATCGTCCGGCTCCTAAAAGGGCTTTTTACAATTTCGAAAACTTAGCGGTGTTCGTAGGCTCAGACACCGTGTTTGTTGAACGGATTATGCATATCGTAGCGTTTTCATTATCTTTGCAACATTCACTATATCCACTTGGTTCATATGAGCAAGTCACGCAATCGTAAAACAGAAACAATGGTATATGCCGGTCTGTGGGCTCTTGCCATCGGCATTTATATGCTCAGCATAATGCGCAATCGCGCGCAGATGTCGCAACCGCTTATAGACCAGACTGTCGTCATAGCCGTGCTGAGCACTATGCTTCCGTTTTTCGGTCTTTTCCTTATAAACAATCTAATCTTGATTCCCAGCCTTTTGCTCAGAAACCGGCTTCTTCCCTATTTCCTGTCTACGGCTGTTCTTGTCATAGTGCTGTGGGGATACCAATATTTCAGCTTCGTACATAAAATTGCGTCTCTTCCGCCCGAGGTGCGTCCTGTTCCTCACCCACACATGCGTCCGCTATTGCCGATGCCTCTGTTTCTCGATTTCACATATGCCCTTGTCGTGGTAGGTTGTAATCTGGCTATTGCTCTGATGTTCCAGCGTTTCGACGACAAACTGGACCGCGAGAGCCTTATGAAGGCAAACGCCGAAACTCAGCTCACCTATCTGAAAGCACAGATAAATCCTCATTTTTACATGAATATGCTCAACAATATTCATGGAATGATTGAAATCAACCCCGAAAAAGCCCAGGGCATGGTCATTGATATGTCTCAATTAATGCGCTATACCCTCTACGATAGTTCGCGCCCGATAATACCGCTTTCCGACGAAGTCGTTTTCCTTCAGAATTATCTTCGGCTGATGCGTCAACGATTTCCGGAAGACTGCCTGAGCATAAGTTCTCAGTTTCCGTCTGAAACAGAAATGCGAGGTATTTCCATCCCGCCGCTTCTGTTCCTTGTCTTTATCGAAAATGCATTCAAGCACGGTGTAAGCTATCGCAAAAACTCATTCGTAAGTATTTCTGTCGATATCACCGGCCATGCTGTGCGCTTCAGCTGCATGAACAGCGCTCAATCACCCGACGATAAATCAGGCAAAGGCATCGGCCTTGCCAATGTAAGAGAAAGGCTCAAGCTGCTCTACGGCTCAAACGCCAACCTATCTATCAGCCAAACAGAATCAGTATATACCGTCCATCTAACAATTCCGGCTCATGAAACTCAAGACCCTCATAATTGATGACGAACCGATAGCTCTCGAAAAACTGCGCACATATGTAGGCAAGACGCCGTTTCTCGAACTCGCAGCCGAATGCCGAAATGGTTTCGAGGCCATCGATTATCTGGCCTCGCATGAAGCAGACCTTGTGATTACCGATATCAACATGCCAGACCTGAACGGAATGGACTTTGTCAAGACACTCACAAATCCACCCATGGTAATCTTTATAACGGCACATGCGCAATATGCAGTAGACAGCTATAAAGTGTCGGCGGTCGATTATCTTCTTAAACCATACAGTTTTGTCGATTTCAACAGAGCCGTTGCCAAAGCCTATTCCCAGGCCGACCGCCAGCGGCAGGAAGCTCTCTCTCCGCCATCGGCAGCAGACTCGCTTTTCATAAAAGTTGATTACCGCTATGTGCGTGTCGCCCTCTCCGATATCCGCTACATCAAAGGTTTCGGCGAATACCTTCAGATTTTCACATGCACCAATCCTGAGCCATACCTTACATTGAGCTCATTCGCTGCTGTTTTAGAGCGTCTATCCGGAAATTTCAGGCAAGTGCACCGCTCATACATAATAAACACAAACCATATCGACCGCATAGAGCGCAACCGCATAGTGGCCGACGACGGCGAATACATTCCTGTCGGTGAAAGCTACCGCCAGAGTTTTCTTCAGCATCTCTCGACCCACATTGTCGGAAAAACAAAATGACCGACAGATTGTTACATACATAATCAGTATGTCATGCCTAATCCGAGATGCGAAGATACTTCTACGACGACAAGGGATTTCATCCTACCCCAGATTCTGCAAAAGCTTGTTGGATTAACATTTCCGACCCAGACCGCGACGATATCTGCTATCTTATCGGCAAGGAAGGCGTGCCGCCCATTCTTCTTGAATATCTCGAAGACAAGGACGAACGCCCCCGTGTCGAGCGCAACGGCGACTGGATGATGACCATTGTTCGCGTTCCTGTAGAATGCGACAACGGTGTAATGCCATATACTACTGTTCCTTTCGGCATTATAAGCAATTCTTCAGACCGAATGATAACTGTCTGCTATCACAACACCCTTCTTCCCGATTCATTTGCCGAACACTCCTGCCAAATCAGTCTTGAAACCAAAACAGTCTCAGAGTTCACCCTGCGCATCTTTTTCTCGACCGCCTACTGGTATCTCGAATTTCTCCGTCAAATGTCGGAATATGTCATCGGCACCGAAAAATCGCTTGAAAAATCAATAGAAAACGAAGACCTCAAGCAGCTTATGAGGCTTCAGAAATCGCTTGTCCTTTTCAACACCTCAATCAAAGGCGATGTAATGGTTCTCGAAAGGATTCAGAAAATATATGGAAACGAACTGAACGAAGACCTCGCCGAAGATGTAGACATTGAAATGAAACAGGCTGACACCACAGCTGCCATTTCAAACGACATAATCAAGGCTACGATGGACTCATATGCCTCGATTATATCAAACAATGTAAACAATATAATGAAGCGAATGTCGGCCCTGTCGATAATTCTTATCGTGCCAACTTTCGTGGCCTCGCTCTATGGCATGAATGTCGATATTCTGATATCATCGCCCTACGCCTTCTGGATAATCCTCGGCATAGCCGCCGTCCTCACAATTTTTGCCTTTCTGGCGCTCCGCAAGCTCAGATGGCTGTGAGAACGGCAGACCGCCGCTTGATTTACCAGTTAACGGGCTCGGGATAGAGAATTCCGTCGGCAGCGTCGTCTGCGGTGAATGTTGCGGCTCGATATTGCACACATAGCATCACCAGCGGCTCTGCCCCATTATTGCGCACTGAGCGCTTGCCCGCCGGAGCCACACGGACAACACTACCCTCCTCTACCGGAAACACTATGCCGTCAACTTGAAACTCGCCCTTGCCTCCAAGGAAAAAATAGAGTTCTTCATGCTCCTTGTGGGAATGGAGAAAACCCGTTTCCTGGCCTGGCAGAAAAATCTGAAACGAAAATTCACCGCCGGTTGCTCCGAGTGCTTGCCCACCGAACACTTTACCCGGAATTTTGATTTCGGGGCCGAGTTCAAGTTCATAATCCTTAATATCGGCAAGGCGGCCGAGATTGATTGCGCTGTAGTTTCCTTCAGCTGAAAGGTTCTCAATTTTTTTCATAACTTATCGTTTTTATCGCTGCAAAATTACATCATAAACCGGGCGCTGTCAAGAACTTACTTTTTCAACTCATAGTAACCTTTTCATCACTATTGCTACTTTACAGGCAATTGCAAGAACACTTTTTTTCTAAAAAATGCATAATAGTATATATCTATGAATTTATAACTAACTTTGAAAAATAAAGCATATAGTAAGATGAAAAAGAAAGAAGACTCAAATTCCATAATAGAGATATGTCCTGTCCGTAATGTCGTAGCACGCTTTGGCAACAAGTGGGCCATTCTCGTTTTGCTTGACATCGACAAAGCCGGCATAGTACGATTCAACGAACTCGGGCGCCTCATTCCCGATATATCTACCCGCGTGCTGTCCGGCACGCTGAAAACTCTCGAAGCCGACGGTCTCATCAGCCGCAAAATCTATGCTCAGGTTCCTCCAAAGGTTGAATATAGTCTTACAGACACCGGCAAATCTCTGATTCCCCTTATCATGCAACTCACCGAGTGGGCCCTGTCCAACATGAAGAGCGTGATGAAGCACCGTGCCGACTACGAATCGAGCCACGAATCATGATTATAAGAGACCGGCGCCATTACAAGGTCTCTCTATGAAAACATATTTACCTGGTCATAACAACCGGGCATTTCCGTTTCGTCGGTTGAAAAAGGGTGTTGGTTGAATATAATTTCGTCATCAGCACTATTGATGTAATATTGCAGTCGATTAGATTATAGCTTCACAACGATGAAATATTACATTCTTTCGACGGCGATGATGCTGACGGCTACAATGGCCTCATCACAGACCGCATGGACCTATGCCGACTGTGTGGCATATGCCCGTGAGCATAATATATCGCTACAGAAATCTCGTCTCGCTGAAGAGACTTCAGCATCCGACCTCGAGGAGGCAAAGGCACAGTGGCAGCCCAGCCTTGATTTCTCGACCTCGCACACTCTGAGCAACGCGCCGTGGACAGACGGCAATAAAAACACCTATAACAGCAGCTATGGTCTCAATGCCGGCTGGACTGTATGGAACGGCGGCGTGCGCGAAAACACAATCAAACAAAGCCGGCTACGCACAGAAATCAGCCGAATCGACACAGGCGATATCATGCGGACCCTCGAAACAGACCTTCTGCAGGTGTACCTGAATATTCTCTATGCTCGCGAAGCTATCGGCATATATGAAGAAGCCGTGAAAGTAAGCGAAGCTCAGGCTGACCGGGCACGGCAGCTTATGGAAGCCGGAAAAATGTCGCGGGTAGATTATGCCAGTCTCAACTCCCAGTATGAACAGGACAAATACTCGCTCGTAAACGCACGCGGCACCTACGATACACGCCGCATGGAGCTGAAACAACTCCTCGAACTGGGTATTGACGACAACGTAAGTCTCGCCGAGGTGGAGTGGACTGCAGAGCAAGTGCTCGCCCAACTGCCACCAATCGACGACAGCTACCGCCTGGCACTCGAAACAGACCTCCGCATCAAGGGGCTCGAAATGGAAAAAACATCTTCGGACCTCGACATATCCATTGCCAAAGCAGGACGCATGCCTAAAATATCGCTTAATGCAGGCGTCGGAACCGGATATTTCGCACCCGGAGGTGCTTTCGGCACGTCTCTTAAACAAGCATGGAGCGAAAGCATAGGCCTCACGCTATCTGTACCTATCCTCGACAATAAAAAGACCAAGACTGCTGTCGCACGGGCCAAAGTGGCTCGCCTTGACGCCGAGCTCGACATCGAAAAGCGACGCACGGACCTCGCCCAGACAGTCGAAAACTGGTATATAGACACACGCTCGGCACAGTCGCGATATGAGGCAGCCGAAACTCAGCTCGAATCGGCTCAGCTTACCGAAGAACTGACCGACGAGCGCTTCCGCCTCGGCTATGTCAACACAGTCGAGCTCATGAACGCTCATAAGTCGTATATCGAAGCTCGCCATACACTGCTGCAAGCCAAGTATATGGCCATGCTCGGACAAAAAATGATTGAATTCTACCGAAACGCAACAGTAACACTATGATAACAAGCAGACTAACCATTATCTCCGCTTTTGCGCTCTTGATCACCGCATGCGGCAACAAACAGTCTGTGAGCCTCACCACCGTCAAGGCCGAACGAGGCGAACTGACCGAAACAGTCACTGCCACCGGCACAATCGAATCTGTAACCCAGGTCGATGTCGGCACTCAGGTAACAGGCATCATAGACAAGCTCTATGCAGACTACAACAGCGTGGTAAGCAAGGGCGAACTCATTGCCGAAATTGAAAAGACACTGCTTGAAAGCGACCTTCGAAGCGCCGAGGCCAACGTCGAATCCGCACGCCTGACCTATGAATACAATCTCACGAACTACAATCGCGATAAGGCCCTGCACGACAAGCAGCTAATCAGCGATTACGAGTTCCAGACAACGACCAAGGATCTCGACGTTTCGAAAGCCGCCTACGACAAAGCAAAGGCAGACCGCGTACGCGCGGCCAAAAACCTGAATTATGCCGAAATCTATTCGCCTATCGACGGCATCGTAATTTCGCGCGAGGTAGAAGTGGGCCAGACCGTGGTATCTAACATGACCGTAGCCAACATATACACCATTGCAGACCTCGACAATATGCAGGTCATCGGTAATGTCGACGAAGCCGACATCGGTCAGGTAAAAGTCGGACAATCTGTCACATTTTCGGTCGACGCTTACCCCGATGAACTTTTCGAAGGAAACGTGACCCAAGTACGTCTCAATCCGACCACCGAAAGCAATGTTGTGACATACGAGGTTGTTGTAAACGCGCCCAATCCGGAGCATAAGCTTATACCGGGTCTCACCGCCAACCTCACTATATATGTAATGCGCGAACAGGACGTACTCCTTCTCCCGACAAAAGTCTTCACATTCGAACCCCGTGACACTGAAAACGCCAAAAATCTCCCGCAAGCGACAGACAACATTCCGGCCATCGGCGATAACCAAAAACTTATATGGGTTGTAGACGGCAATCGGCTCGTTCCTACGGCCGTGACAACTGGCGCAAGCAACGGCATTAAAACAGAAATAACATCAGGCATCGCCGACGGGGCTGTTGTCGCCGAAGACTACGAAATGGCTGCCTTACCCGCCGCCGCACCGGACAACGAACGCAGCCCCTTCGCACCTCAGCCGCCGGGCCGCAACAAAAAGAAATGAAATCATGAGCAACGATAAAGAAATTATCCGCGTCGAGAATCTGCGCCGCGAATTTATCGTCGGCGGAGAAAAAGTAAAAGCACTCAGAGGTGTATCGTTCGCCATTCACGAAGGCGAGTTTGTAACCATAATGGGTACCTCCGGTTCCGGCAAATCAACCTTGCTGAACATTCTCGGCTGTCTCGACACTCCCACTTCCGGCGAATATCTGCTTGACGGTATATCGGTGCAGACCATGAGCAAGAATCAGCGGGCAATCACCCGAAACCGCAAGATTGGCTTTGTGTTCCAGAACTATAATCTGCTGCCCAAGACAACGGCAATTGAAAACGTAGAGTTGCCCCTGCTCTACAACTCGGCTGTCAACGCCCGCCAACGCAGGGAAAAGGCCATCGCCGCTCTTGAGGCCGTAGAACTCGGCAGCCGCTTGAACCACAAAAGCAACCAGATGTCAGGCGGCCAGCAGCAGCGAGTAGCCATTGCCCGCGCGCTGGTCAACGACCCTGTGATTATTCTTGCCGACGAAGCGACAGGCAATCTCGACACCCGTACCTCCTTCAGCATTCTGATGCTCTTTCAGGAACTGCACGCCAAGGGCCGAACAATCATATTTGTGACCCACAATCCCGAGCTGGCCGAATATTCATCGCGCAATATCGTGCTGCGCGACGGCAAAGTGGTCTCCGACACAACAAATCCGCACCCGGCATCGGCAAAAGAAGCATTCGAAAACCTTCCGAAAGACAATGACTGACCATGAATATAGCCAATCTATTGAAAATAGCGCTCAAAGCGCTTAACAATAACAAGCTGCGCTGTTTCCTCACCATGCTCGGCATTATCATAGGCGTTGCATCGGTCATAACGATGCTTGCAATCGGCCAAGGCTCGAAAAACAGCATAAAGGAGCAGATTTCCGAAATGGGATCGAACATGATAATGATTCACCCCGGCAACATGCAGCGAGGCGGCGTCCGACAGAGCGCCGACAACATGCAGACTCTCGAAGTATCAGACTACGAGGCTCTTCAGGAACTCCCGGGAATAGCCGCAATCTCGCCCTCGGTCAACTCGAGCGGCCAGCTTGTGATAGGCAACAACAACTATCCGTCGTCTATATACGGCATCACGCCGGATTATCTCGAAATCCGCAAACTGAAAGTAAAAGACGGCAGCATGTTCACCGAGCACGACATCAAATCGGCCGCAAAAGTATGCATTCTTGGCAAAACCGTGGTAGACAATCTGTTTCCGAACGGCGACGATCCTATAGGACGCGTGATACGCTTCGGAAAAATACCGCTCACTGTCATAGGAGTACTTGAGTCGAAAGGCACAAACTCAATGGGCCAGGACCAGGACGATGTCGTTCTCGCCCCCTACACAACGGTAATGAAACGTATCCTTGCCATAGACTATATACAGGGCATTTTCGCCAGTGCTACCGACGAAGACCATACGGAAGAAACCATCGATGCTGTCACCGAAGTATTGCGCACACGTCATAAAATCAAAGAAGACGCAGACAACGACTTCGAAATACGCTCCCAGCAGGAGCTCAGCCAGATGATGAACTCGACAAGCGACATGATGACCGTTCTCCTCGCCTGCATAGCGGGCATATCGCTGCTCGTCGGCGGCATCGGAATCATGAACATCATGTATGTTTCAGTTACGGAGCGCACTCGCGAGATAGGCCTTCGCATGTCTATCGGAGCTCGTGGAATTGATATATTGTCTCAGTTCCTTATCGAGGCCGTGATAATAAGTGTGAGCGGCGGTGTGATAGGCATTTTCGTAGGCGTGCTCGCATCATGGCTCGTCAATGTAATAGCACACTGGCCCGTCTACATTCAACTTTACTCGGTGGTGCTGTCTTTTGCTGTATGTACCATCACAGGCGTTTTCTTCGGCTGGTATCCGGCTCAGAAAGCGGCCAACCTCGACCCAATCGAGGCTATAAGATACGAATAACATCGGTTAGTAATAGGTGCGGGCACGTCCTCGTGAGAAGACGTGCCCGCTTTTTTTTGATAATAATTCTAAGAGGTTGTTTAATAACATATGTGAAATCACAGGCCAAAAAGTACGAGATGGATTTATATCTGAGACGAAGGAGCATAGCGGTGGCTATGTGACTGAGCCGAAGATATAAAGACGCTCGTAATTTTTGGAGGCGAAGCCTTTGTCTTTATTTTGACTTGTGTTATGCAGTTTGTCGTTTGTGGCTGTTTTTAACATTAGTATTGTCTTGGTGTCTTTTTGTTAACTTGCCCATCATTCATCGGTCTCATAGCCACCGCTATGTTCCCTCTTCATAATGTGCAATTTAAGCAAAAATACACCAACCTGTGTTTTCACATATGTTATTAAACAACCTCTAATTATTTTTTACCCGGCCTCCTGTATTCGAAGAAATGCTTGTCGGTCTTGCTATGTAGCACTTGACCTGGCCGCCGGTATTGGCATCGGCCTTTCCTGTTTCCACGCTTACACCGACAACATTTACAGAGCCCGATGTATTGGCTTCGAAATCACCTTTTTCAACACGGCCGCCGCTCACCGTAACAGAGGCGCTCGTATTGGCTTCGGCCTTAAGCTGTTTACTCTGAAGTGAAGCTATTTTTGCCGATGCCGATGTGCATACTTCTATGTCGGTCTTTCCATTGACCGTAAGTTGCTGAATGCTCACAGTGCCAGATGTGCTCGCTTCAATATCGCAATCTGTCGCACTCGCCTTTCCAACCAGAATCCTGGCCGAGGTAGATGCACAAAGGTCGAGGTCATCGGAAGCAACAAGTGCACCCCGGATTTCAACTTTCGAACTGAGCGATGCGTCGATTTCCTTGAGCGTGCTCACCGTAATCTCTACCGTTGTTTGGGTATCATCCTTGACATTGAAATTCTTCGGGAATCCGATTTCTAATTCACCACCACGGGTATTCACCTGAAGTTCCTCGATAATGTTGTCGGGCCCACTGACTTTAGCCGAACCGGTCGCATTGCCTATATGCACTATCAAATTGACGCGCGATACATCGATTTCATCAAAAGAACCGACAGCGACAGTCTTGCTTACAATGTTCGAACTCGGTGTCACCGTACGTGCGCATGCCGGCATAGCGGCTACGGCTGCGATAATGATTGCTGATAAGATTTTCATGTTTCAAGTTGTAGAAATTAGAAGCTGTATATATATGACGCACAAAAGCCCCTAATGTTACACCTGAAGCAGAAAAAAATCAATACCACGTCACGCCATTGGAGAGCGACGAACGTTTGTCATACTTCAAGTCGCTGAGCATGGCCGATTTGACTGCAATATGGAAATTATAGCTCTTATATGGGCCGACGGGCACGAAACTTGCACTCATCGAGAAGCAATGCAGGTCGCGCGATATATTGCAGTTCATGTATGCAATCTTGTGCGTATCGAAATTATACGACGCCGACAAGGAGAAATTCCAGTTCGGCGTAGGCCGGATATTGCCGGAGAACGACAGATTCTGAGTTATCTTGCTGTCGTATTCCATCTTTTGCTTGTTGAACGTGCCGTAGCCGTAATTCACAGAATAGTTCAGCGTCAGACTCCACGGAACCTCCCATTTGGAGTATCCGTCGGCGGAAAACTCCCCACTACCCTCATTTTCACGGTCACGCTGATTGCGCTCGTTCATGGCGCCGGAGTTCTGGTTGTTGTCCGGATTGTTGTTGTCGTTGGAATTATCCTTCTTGTTTTTCTTCTTGAAGGTATCATTGTTGAAAGTGTACGAGAACGAAGTGCCCGTACGCATAAGGCGTCCTATACCTTTACCGGCTGCAAGACGTGTCTTGTTGACGCGCACGGGGTTTCCTGCCTCATTCAAGGCATAGGTATATACGTCCCAGGTGGCCGACAGATTGAGGTTGAAGCCCTTGGTAAGTCGGAGAAGTATCGAAGTGGTGAGATCGCTCCAGTTCAACGAGTCGGCGGCGAAGTTATAGCTTTCCTGAATATTGAGATTTTCGATAAGAGATATTTTCTTCTCGCCGATTGAATCATTGTCGGACTTGACCTTCATTTCAAGATTGTTGGCTAACGAAAAACTTACAGTACCGGACTTGCCTTGGCCGGGAACGCCGAAAAGGGCGTTAGGGAAGTAGCTGTACTTTTTCATCTGCTGTTGTCCTCGGGTGTCAACATAGCTGTATTGGCCGTAATAGCCGAAGAAAGGCGACGAGAAGTCAGGGTTGCCGCTGAACGATATCGACGGCGTCATCACATGACGTATCATCTTTATCTTCTTGCCAAGCGGACCTATCGGCTGAAAGAATCCGTAGAGCTTGGTGTCCATCGATACCGACGCCGTGAAATCCCATACATTATAGAAACTATATGCAGTATCCATTACCTCTACATTGCGCTCGGCATCCCAGCTGCGGTTGACCTTCGAGGTATACATGCGGTCTGTCAGTTTGACCGACGGAGTTATATTGATATAATTAAACACATTGAATGTAGCCGAAATAGGCACGGTATGCCTCATGCCGTTGCGCCAGTCCTTGATGAGACTCTTCTGAAAGAAAACGTCCTGCTTTGCCGTTAGCGAGTTCTGAAGCAGACCGGAATAGGACAGCTTGATTTTTTCATACCATTTTTCGGCTCCGACAGCTTTTTTACGCTTGAACGGATATACCTGCGACATCGTTAAGGTAACATTCGGGAACGACACTGCAAGGGTCGAGTCCTGCGTACGCTGCGACACGTTCATGGTTGTCGACAGACTCCATTTTGTTCCCGGAAAGCGATATGTCATATTCACGGTCGAGCTCTTGGTGTTTTCCGTAAACGATGGCGAATAATATGAATTGAGGTCATTTCGCGTATAACCCGAGGTGGTGAAGTTCACGCTTGCCGACAACGACATGTTCGGGTTAGCTTTCGAGTCCTGGCTGTGGCTCCAGAGAATCTGAAAGTTGGTCTGAACCGAATGATCCGGCGAACCTTTCTCGCCAAGTATGGTTTTCAGATAGTTAAGACTGAAATTACCGCTATATTTATATCGTTTGGCATAGGTGGAGCGTGCATTGATACCCCACGAGCCTTTGGTATATATTTCGCCGGTCAGAGCCAGGTCGATGTTGTCGTTGATAGCAAAGTAGTAGCCGCCGTCGCGCAGATAGAAGCCGCGGTTATAGTCGTCGCCGAATGTCGGCACGATAATACCAGAGGCATAGCTGTCGGTAAACGGGAAATAGCCGAAGGGCAGCGCAAGAGGCAACGGAAGGCCGGCCAGAACCATATATGTGGGGCCAAAGACAACATTCTTGCCGGGTCGCACCTTTGCCTTGGTCATCTGGAAATAGAAGTGCGGGTCGTCATGATTGTCGCATGTAGTATATCGGCCGTCGCCTATATAGAAATTGCCAGTCGAATCTTTCTTGGTCGTACCTCCGGTTAGATAACCTTCGCCCTGCTGGGTTATTACATTTTTTATATAGCCCTTCTCGGTCTGGAAGTTATAGCGCATTGTCTTGGCCTCATAGTCTGTACCGCCCTGGCTGAACACGGGCTTACCTATGAGTTCTCCTGTGCTGTCCTCACGGCCTACCGCATAGACAGTGTTATCTCGGAGATTCATTTCAATCTGCTCGGCATCAAGCTTTATATCGCCATAAGTGACCGAGCTCGAACCATACATGAAAGCCGAATCGCGACGAACGATTAGCATCGAGTCCGACGAATTGAACAGCACTGGCGCGTCTAAATCCGCTTTCGTATAGCGCATGCGCGATGGACCCGAAGCGATGGCTCGGTTGACCGCCGGAGACGGATCTGCAGGCACAACAAGCACAGAATCGCCTATAGCGGCGGTGTCCGCGGCCAATATTGCAGGCGCAGAAACAGGCACGACGGAGTCAAAGACCCCGTCTGGCATATCCGGCAGCGATGTGCCTTTACCCGAAAAAGCCAGCGAAATGGCTCCGAGTACTATAAGATATATTAATAATCGTCGCAACGGCAGATTCGTTTGGAGCCACAAAGGTAAACAAAAAATACGTCATACAGACACTCCTCATGTTAAAATGCGTTCAACATATAGTATATCTACCGCAAATAGTTGAAATAAAACCATCTTGCAAAATGAAATCAGCAACTTGGCCTTACAATATTTTGGCAGATAAAATATTTTTCGTAAATTTGCAGGCCATTACGAATTGGCGACCTACCATCGCCGTTTCTAAAAGACTGATTAATACGTATTAAAGAGAGAATAGCAATGAAAAAAGACATTCATCCCGCGAACTACCGCGAAGTGGTGTTCAAAGACATGTCGAACGAAGAAATCTTCATCACTCGCTCGACTGTAGCCACCCGCGAGACAATCGAAATCGACGGCGTGACCTATCCCCTGGTAAAACTTGAAATCACCAGCTCTTCGCACCCCTTCTTCACCGGCAAGCAGAAGCTCGTCGACACAGCAGGCCGCGTAGACAAGTTCATGAGCCGCTACAGCGTTCGCAACAAAAAATAAATATTGTCTCAAGCCCCTTATCGCCAATGCGCAAGGCTGTCGGGGCGCTCAGACAACGAAGCATAAAGCCGACCTTTCCGGGTCGGCTTTATTTTTTGTCAGCTTTTTTTTGCTAAATTTGCAAAAACCGACCATCACATGAAAACCTATACCATATTTGCAGCCTCGGTGATTGCGCTTGCTCTGACCTCTTGCCATTCGGCACATGAAAACTCAGGCACATTCAATACGCATCTGTCCGCCATCGCCCCCGGATATAGCGCCACATCTGTCAACACAGCCGTTTTCCGCACGAATTCAGTTGTAAGTCATGGCGATACCCAATATGCGGCATATTATGACCCCGAAGGATACGTCACTTTGGCCTCAAGACAACACGACAGCGACAACTGGACAATCGAGCGCTCGCAGTATAAAGGGAAAGTTGCAGACGCTCACAACGTCATATCCATCGGCATAGACGGCGACGGATATATACACGCCGCCTTCGACCACCACGGCGACTCTCTGCACTACGCGCGCAGTATCAGGCCGGCCTCGCTGACTCTCGGCCCCCTTATGCCCATGACTGGCGAAAACGAAGCCGATGTCACTTATCCTGAATTTCATCTTCTTCCGGACGGAACCCTGATGTTTGCCTATCGGTCCGGATTCTCAGGCGGCGGCAATATGGTTCTTAACCGCTATAGCCCGGAGACAAAGACGTGGAGTCGTGTCCACACAATTCTCCTCGATGGCGAAGGCGACAGAAATGCTTACTGGCAGATGACCGCCGACGACCACGGCACTATTCATCTGTCGTGGGTGTGGCGAGAGTCGTGGCTTGTCGAAACCAACCACGACCTATGCTATGCCCGCTCGCGAGACGGCGGCGTCTCGTGGGAGCGAAGCGACGGTACGCCCTATACATTGCCCATAAAAGCATCTGAAGCAGAAATAGCCTGGGCGGTGCCGCAAAACTCCGAACTCATCAACCAGACCTCGATGACTGCCGACAGCAAGGGCCGCCCTCTAATTGCTACCTATTGGCGCGATCAGAACGACTCCGTGCCTCGTTATCGCCTCGTAAGCCACGATGGTGAGCGCTGGAATATGAGTGTTGTCGGCTCTCGGAATACACCCTTCTCCTTATCAGGAGGAGGAACGAAGATGATTCCGATTGCCCGCCCGCAGGTTCTGGCCGATGGCGACGAAATCTATTTCGTATTCCGCGACGCCGAGCGCGGCAGCCATGTGAGCCTCGCCTATAGACCAGATGCCGAAACAGACTGGACGGTGACAGACCTCACTGATTTTTCTGTCGATGCCTGGGAGCCCAGCATAGACCCGACACGCTGGGCAAAGCACAAAGAACTCGACATTTACGTGCAGGCGACCTCTCAGGGCGACGGCGAGCGCACCACCGACGCATCGCCTCAGACAGTGAACATTCTTGAAGTGCGAAAAACTGAACAATAAGGCCCCCAAATTAGTTTTGATGTAAATGCAACACTCTCTAATCCTCTCCTTTGTTTAACCATCGCATTATGGAAAACTTCTCATACTACTCCCCCACACTTTTCGAATTCGGCCGAGGCGCCGAGGAAAAGGTCGGCATGCTCACCTTCCTCACCGGCGCAAGTAAGCTCCTGATTGTCTACGGCCGCAAATATGCCAAAACAAACGGACTAATCGACCGCATTACAAATTCGCTCAACACTCTGGGAATAGAGCATGTAGAACTTGGAGGCGTAGAGCCAAACCCAACCGACACTCTCGTCTACGAAGGCATTAAACTCGCCAGGGCCAAAAAGGTCGACGGCCTTCTTGCCGTAGGCGGCGGCTCTGTAATCGACACAGCCAAAGCCATAGCTGCCGGAGTGCCGTACAAAGGCGACTTCTGGGATTTCTTTGAAGGCAAAGCGCGCGTAGAAGAGGCGCTGCCTGTCGGAGTGATTCTGACAATACCCGGGGCTGGCAGTGAGGGTTCTGGCAACAGCGTGATTACCCGTTCGGCCGACAAACGCAAAATCAGCATTCGCACCGACAGCATTCTGAAACCGCGCTTCGCCATCATGAACCCCGAAATGACAGTCAGCCTATCGGCGAAACAGACAGCCATAGGCGTGGTCGACATGATGGCACATATCCTCGAACGATATTTCTCCAACACCTCTCGCGTCGAAGTAACAGATCGTCTCGCCGAAGGCCTGCTTATGGCCCTGATGACAGAAGCGCCGAAAGCTCTTGCCGACCCTTCCGACTATCAGGCCCGCGCAAACATCGAATGGGCCGGAACGCTCGCTCACAACGGGCTCGTTGGCTGCGGCCGACAAGAAGACTGGAGCTCGCACGCAATGGAGCATGAAATCAGCGCGCTATATCCCGAAGTGGCACATGGTGCAGGTCTTGCCGTTGTCATGCCTGCGTGGATGTCCTACATGGCCCACCACAAGCCGTCGAAAGTAGCACAACTCGGGCGACGTATTTTCGGCATCGAATCTACCGATGACCGTTCGGCGGCCATCGAGACCGTGGCTTCACTCAAAGCCTACTTCACAGCAATGCTCCGCATGCCGGCTACATTCAAGGCGCTCGGTATCGAAAATCCCGATATAGACACCCTCGTGCGCAAACTCCACGAAAATAAAGGCGAGACCCTCGGCAACTACTACAAACTCACCCCGGCCGACACCCGCCAAATCTACGAACTCATGCTCGACCCATCGCAATCCAAACCCGCCGAATAATCCATACATTATAGACAGCGGCGTAGCTTGAAATCACCAAGCTACGCCGCTGTTTGTCTATTCTATACGCTTCAGTCTGTCATAATTCGATTGAAGCGGCGCCCTGGCGGATGATTTCGGGGGCGGAGCTGTCGAGGCAGTCTATAATGGTGCTGCCTTCGGTGCCGCCGTCGCCACCATCTATCACCAGCGTCACTTCCGGTGTACCCGAATAGCGGAGACCGAGCGCCCGGGGGTCGGACGCCTCGGCGAGTGCGTCGTCGCTGTCGCCAAGCGGCACAGATGCGCTCATCACCGGATTACCAAGGCTTTCGGCAAGGGCGCGTGCGATTGCATTGTCAGGCACACGGACTCCAACCGTCTTTCGGCTCTTGAAAACTTTGGGAAGGGAGCTCGATGCCGGAAGAATAAATGTGAATGCACCGGGCAAATTCTCTTTCATCAGCCGGAAGGCACGATTGTCTATCCGCGCATATTCCGCAGCCTGCGACAGCCCGGAGCAGACAACCGAAAGTAAATTTTTATCAGGATTTATCCCTTTAAGACGGCACAGACGCTCGACAGCCCGATTATTGAGCGCATCGGCTCCGAGGGCATAGAAAGTATCAGTCGGATAGACAATTATCTCGCCCCGGCGCAAAGCTTCGACAGCGTCATCGATATGCCGCTGATTGACCGAATTAGGGTATATTGTCAGTATTTTCATGGGTTCCAGTAAGTTACTTTTATATTTTTTGACCCTGCATAATCCTCAAGCAGACGGCACGACATCGCTTCTACCTCTTCTACAGGCATTTCCGAACTGCCATACATATTGACAGTCATCAACAGACGGCGGCTGTCGGCCGACAGTTTTGTCCGGTCGTTATCAGACGTCGGAGTTCCCACACCACCGACAGTATCGCGATATACGGGCAAGCCCTCGATATTGAGCATGCCGCGGCCTATGGCCTCGTAGGGCTCTTCGGCCCGGCCAACACCGAGTGTCAGCCGGCCTCCCTCTATTTTATCGGCATCAAAGCCGCCAATAGAGTGTCCTGAAGCCATCGAAAGAAGATTGATGAGGTCTATGACCGTGAGAGTGCGGTATAATTCGAGCCCTTTTACGGCTCGGCGACAAAGAGCCTCCGCACTTGGGCGATAGCGGTTGGGATCTTTTCCAAGAGCCTTATAGACAGCGCGGGTGGCGTCTATCGCTGGGCGATGACGGACTGCTTCCATTGGCGTCGAGGCTGCAATATCAGATGCACAGCGACAGATTTCGTTCCAGAGGGTATCGGACGTCGGTCCGTTCTCAATATCGGCTTCAATGCACAGCACAGTCAGCGACGGTGCCGCGTCTTTTATAGCGGGTTCAAATGAAATTTCCATAACATCTGCAAAGATAATGAAACTGGTCCGCTTTTTCAAACAGACCGGTTTCACTCTATCATAAAAGCCGGGCGAAAGGCTTTATTGACCTTCCGCCCGGCTCGGGGGGTATTTGTCTATCGCATTGCCGATATTAGTAATTCCACTGGCAGGCTATCATTTTCAGGTTGGGGCAGGCTATGGTTCTCATGTCGGTAATCATGTTATAGCGACAGTTGATATAGGTAAGAGCCTGGTCAAATGAAACATCGAGCATTGTAAGTTCGTTGTTGTTGCAAAGAAGGCGCTGCAGGAATGTCTGGTTGCTGAGGGTGAGCTGGGTAAGGTCGTTGTACGAACAATCTACGAAAATGATGTTGGGGCAATTCGACACATCGAAGGTTGTGAGGTCATTGTAAGAGCATACGATGTCGAGGAGAGCGTTGCATTCACGAAGTCCGAGCTGCTTCATATTGTTGTCGGAGCAAATGAATGTCGAGAGAGCGGGAAGCCCTGAAACAATCATGTTCGAAATCTGATTATCGTCCACATTGAGGTTCTGAAGGCTCGTAACGCCCGAAAGGGTAAGGCCGGTCAGCTTATTATATCCGCAGTAGAGATTCTTGAGAGCGGTGCAGTCTGAAATCACAAGGCTTTCGAGATGATTGCTCTGGCAATTGACTGTTTCGAGAGTAGGCGAACCCTGGAGGTCGAGAGCCGCCAGAAGATTTGAAGCAATGTTGAGGTTTTTGAGAGCGGGAACATCGTTCAGAGAAAATTCGGCGATACGGTTATTGTTCACCGTCAGTTTGGTGAGAGCAGTACAGCCGTCGAAATTGGCTTCCGAAATACGGTTGCGCGAGGCATTTACTTCTGTAAGGGCAGCATCGCCTTTTGCGGTTATACCCTGCAGTTTGTTGCGCGACACGTCAACCTTGGTAAGAGCGGAGAAGCCGCTGAGGTCGAGAACACCGGAGAGGTGCTTGTCTTTCCAGTCGATGGCTGTAACGTTCTTGCCAACGACAGTCACACCTTCCCAGGTAGAAGGATCTTTGATGTTTGTAATCTTGAGAGCTTCGGCATTGGTAGCGGCATGTTCGGCCGGCTGTGACAAGAAATTCTGAAGCTGCTTGAGTTCGCCCTTGTTTACCTGGGCGAAAGCTGCTGCACTCCCGAGAGCAACAGCGAGGATGAATGCGATTCTTTTCATGACATATTAATAATAGTGTTCTTATCTCTTTTGTCTCTCAGATAGTTGATTTATCCGATTTGATATTACAACACGGTTACAGAAAAAAAGGTTCTTATAATTATGATAATTTTTTTCAAAAAAAATCATACCCTTTCCATAAGGCCTGTATCGACGATTATACGTACCTTTGCCTCAAAAAATATGGCCGACAACTACCTCGAAAATAAAATGGAAGAGCATCGCCGCGGTCTGTCGAGACCGGCGACGAAAAGTCCGACACGCCGGGCCGGCGTCCTCGCGCCGGGCCTTCATCTTCTATTTCCTCCCATGTGGATAGTTCTCACTGCCGGCACTGCAGAAGATGCTGTCCCTTACCTCACGGCGATGAGAAGCGCCGGAATCAATGTGGCTTTATGTTGTAGCGACGGAGGCAAAGCCACAAGCGCATTAGCCCAGAAAATGGGCGCACGCCTGTATCCTGCCTCCTGTGAAACCGAGCATATCATTTCCGAACTTTCCGCTAACGGCCACACACCGTCATGGACAGTCTGCCTGGGGGCAACACTCAGCTGCAGCCGCACAATAAGCCCCGCAGAAACAAGCAAAGGCATCCCGGCTCAGATTCTTGCCAGAGAACTCCTTTTCATGCTCCACCCCGAACACGAAAGCCTGCTTGAGGCCCAGAATCTGTTCGACATACGACGCTGAACAATGGCACCATTGCCGATGTTTTCAGATAAAAATGCATAAAAACATAATCTCATGAATTTTATCTGGTACATACTCATCGGACTTGTGTCGGGCTTCGTTGCCGGCAAACTTATGCGCGGCGGCGGCTTCGGGCTTATCGTCAATCTCATCGTCGGAATCGTTGGCGGAGTCCTCGGCGGCTGGCTCTTCAGCCTCATGGGCATATCAGCCGGCGGAATTATCGGCAGCCTGATAACATCGGTATTCGGAGCCATTGTCCTGCTATGGCTCGTCGGGCTTATAACACGAAAGTAATAGACTGATTCATGACCGGCAATTCTTGGCTGCAAGTTTTGCCGGTCGTTGTTTTTTGGTTATTTTTGCACATCGAAAACACACATAAAAAACAACAAAAACCCATGAATCTACGCAAAGTCTTTCTGGCGGCCGCCCTATCGGTTTCTGCCATTTCTTTCATGTCGGCCCAGCGCATAGCCGTGCTCAGCGATACACATGTCACGCCCGGAAACGCCAACGAACCGCAGCTGCGCATGGCGGTCGATGAAATCAACAAAGGAGCATACGACTTCGTGGTAGTCAACGGAGACCTCGGCAATGAAGGCTCCGATGTCGAACTTAAAAACGTCAAAAGCATTCTTGATGATATCAAAGTGCCTCTGTTCGTACTCCCCGGGAACCATGAAAACAACTGGAGCCAGAGTGCCACTAAAACATTCGTCGACCTCTGGGGCAACGACCGCTTTGTTGCCGAATTCGATTCTCTGATTATAATCGGCATCAACTGCGGCCCCTACATGAAAATGGGCGACGGCCATATAAAGCAGGAAGATCTGCACTGGCTAAAGTCGACCCTCGATTCACTCGTCACTCCCGGCAAGCGCGTGCTGTCGTTCAATCATTATCCGCTCCTCGACGACCTCGACAACTGCGCTGATTACCTTGAAATACTTGAACAATACCCTGTAATCGGACATATCAACGGCCATTATCACTCCTGGCGCCGCTATAAGGCAGGAGGCGACCAGAGCGGAAGCGACATACCATGCGCAATGACCCGTGCCCTCGACATGCGCGACGGCAAATACGGCTACACCATAATTGAAGTCGACCCAGCTTGGCTACATATCTACAACAAGAACATCGGCGAAGCTCCAGAAGCTAAATTCGCCTTCCCAGCCAAAACAGACCATAAAAAAGCAAAACGGCCTGAAAAACGTGAAATCACCGTTCCCGACGGCTTCGCGGTCAATAAAGTATGGACCGACAGTGCATCTATATTCACTCGCCTCGGCTTCGACCGCAACAATATATACTTCGGCAACTCGCTCGGACATGCCCGCGCCCTCAACCGCGAATCGGGCAAAACATGGAGCGTTCCAACAGGAGCAAGCCTCTTCAGCCGCCCGGTAGCGCTCAAAAACAACCGTGTCGCTTTCCCGGCTCACGACGGTATTCTTATTCTCGATGCCCGCAACGGACGCACCATCACCAAACAGCAGTCGAAAGAAGGTCCTTATGTAGCAGACGGTGTTGTAACACCCGATGGAAAAGGGTATATCCAGGGCGGATATAAACGCATCGAACGCCGTCGTCCCGACAACGGAAAACTCATATGGAGCTATGACTCCATTTTCAATTATTGCCAGGCTGCACCCGCCATCGACGGTTCTGATCTGGTCTTTGGCGCATGGGATACCAACCTCCGTGCTCTCGACCTGAACACAGGCAAACTCAAGTGGGTGTGGAACAACGGAAAAAGCGCCAATATGCTCGGCCCCGGTAATGTTGTGCCCGTTATAACAGATGACAAGGTATTTGTCGTTGCCCCCGACCGCTTCATGACAGCCCTCGACCGCAAGACCGGACGCCAGCTCTGGCGCGACAACAGCCACCGCTATCGCGAAAGCCTCGGACACAGCGAAGACCGAACCAGAATCTACGCCAAGACTATGGACGGCGAACTTGTTGCGATAGACGCCACAACACCCGACTTCAAGGAACTATGGACAATAGACCTCGGCATCGGCTACGAACACGCACCCTGCATCGTGCTTGAAAAAGACGGATACGTCTATGCCGGCAGCCGTCGCGGCGTTGTGACCATAACACGTGCCGACGGGCCCGAACTGGTAGCCTCGCTTCCTCTGGGCGTGAGCGAAATCAACGGCATCGACCTCGACCCTGTGACTGGCGACATCTTCGTATCTCTGATCGAAGGCACAATCTGGCGCATTTCACGCAAATAAGAAACTTACCATAGCAAATGCACCGGCCTCCTTTGCAAGGAACGCCGGTGCATTTTCTATCATGGAATCGCGAATTTATGAAGGGTCGGTAGCCGGAGTTTTTTCGATTGTCGCAGTGCCGTTATTATAGCCTTTGTATAATACCTTGAGGCCTTTCACACCCGGACGATTCCAGATGCTGCTGATGTCGTATGATCCGAAGAAATTGCCGGAACCCGAGTCGTAACCGACCTTTGCCTTGTAGACTACATGGATTTCAGGATATTCATTATCGAGAGTAGTAACATCGATGTAGCAGCGGAATTTTTCAAGAGAAGAATTTGTAGGCAGAATCATGCCAAGATTCAGGTATTTGCCCGAACGATAAGCCTGCATGAAGCTGATTTCGTCGCTTTTCCAGTTGTCAAGAGAATCGACAACCGCATCGGTAGGAGCTGCACCGCCGCCGAAAGTAGGAGCGGCGTCGACGATGGTTACGTTTCCGCTGACGGCATGTTCGATAGTGCCGATAGGGCTGTAGACAATTACAATTCGCTTGCCAACCTGATCTTTGTTGAACGGTTGCGAGCTTGTAAGGGTGATGACAGGAGAGTCGTTGAGTTCACGGAAAGTCATCACCGACCCCTTGTCTGAACTCGAATCAAGTGTTACGATGTCGGTGAAGTAAGCTACGGCTTCATTATTGCCGTTATTACAGGCGCCGAAAGAAAGTGCGGCGGCTGCAAGTGCAAGGTAATGGGTAAGTTTCATTTTCTTTTTTAATGATTTATTTTTAAAATGTAATTTTCAGACCTATTGGAATTGTAATCAGTGTCCGGTTTTCCTGCCAATACGAGGGCGATGTCGAGCCATTCTTAAAATAATGTTGAACCGATGGCTCTACGAAGCATCCTATCGCCGGTGTTATCGAATACTGAAGACCGAGACCTCCATGCACCGATATTTCCGGCTTAGATTCCAGCTCAGGAAGTTCTACAGGAAATTGAGCTGAGACTTTTGGCAATTTCTCTTGCTTCCCGGCCGGGAAATCTACCGTTGCACCGGCAGTGGCATAAAAAGAAAACCTCGAACGGTTATATATATAACAATTAAACTTCAAAGGAATGCCTACAAAGTGCGACTTTATTGTTCGGTTTACTCTGAGAGAGGTGTACTTTATAGTCGCTCTCATATATGTATAGTTAAGACCGGTCTCCACACTTATCCTCGAACTCAGCTTCTTTGCCACTGAAATACCGAAAGTTATAGGAATATCATAGTCAATCTCGTTATAGAGCGTAGGAGCGAGCAGTGGATAGGGCTCGGTATCCTGCTTCAGAAAATCCCGGTCGGAGGGGTTCGCCATAGGATAAGACATGTAATCTAAGCCCTCGGAAGACATTTGTGCTCCGGCCGAATAATGAGCGCCGATTTTCCAGCCGCTGGCGGCCATGGCCTTGCGTGGAATATCAAAGTGCGAAGTTCGCCGAGGTTCTTTGCTCTTAGGCTCGAGAATAGTATCACTGCTCAAAGCTACAGCTCCTTCAGGTTCATGCGTCTCCGTGACAAAATCTTCGACGATAGTATCGGCTGAAACGGCAAGCTCCTGAACAGCGGCAGTTTTCGACATCATCGGTTTGGCTGCCGCCACGACAGACCGCATTTCAGGCTCGGAAAGCACTTCAGCAGATTCGCCGAGGCTTTCTTGCGCCGGCAATACGGCCATTTCAAGCCTGTCTTCGGGAAGTATGCTCTGATAGTGAGCCACAAAGACACCAAGTGCAATAAATAGAGAGAGAAGAATGAGCCCCACTTCTTTTCTACGCTCGATTATGAGTTTGCGTAATAGTGCTTTTGCGTGGAAAAGCTGTGAGGAAGAGGTGTTCGGAGATATGCCGAGCAAGCTGCCTATCTCCTTATGCGATTTGCCTTCGAATACTGCAAGTTTGAAGACCGTACGATAACCGTCGGGAAGTTTGTTGATAAGCTGTTCGAGCTCTTCGTAGCTTAAGATATCTTCAAGATCCGGAACTTCCGGCAACTCGACGTCTTCGTCGAGTATCGTCATGACATCGAGATTGCTCAGATAATTCAGGCATAGATTCTTCATTATAGTACCCATCCAGAACTCGAGCTTCTCGGGCTGCCTTACCTCTGATATATGGGTGAAGATAAGCACAAATCCATCGTGAAGAATATCTTCGACACCTTTGCCGTCGCTCACATAACGATGGATAAGCTTCATCATGCGGCTACTATAGCGGCAATAAAGCGACTCCATCGCTTCCTTGCTGCCTGCCGAACACTTTTCTATGAGGCTTGCGTTATCCATATGATGAACCTACATAGAAAAGATCCGCAAAACACCGATTACTGCATGAGGCCTACGGTATTTAACACTATTTAACCGCTTTTTGTGCGTGCAGATAATATTGCAGGGCCCCTACAAACAGTGCTCCGCCCGCAATATTGCCGAGTGTTGCCGGAAGAAGATTAGCCACAAATAATGTAGCGACATCAAGGGGTGCCCCCTGCATCATGGCAAGCGGAAGGAAGAACATATTGGCAACACAGTGCTCATAGCCAAGGGCTACGAAAGCCATTACCGGAATCTCGCATGCCAAAAGTTTCTCACCGAGGCGCCGTCCGCTCAATGCCAGCCACACAGCCAGGCACACACACCAGTTGGCCCCGATACCTTTGAGGAAAATTACTCCGAAAGAGGCCCCGGTTTTTGCCGAAGCCATCGATGCAAGCGCGTCGGAATAGCACGGTGCAGATGTCAGACCCGGAATATAGACAAGAAAATAAGCGAATGCAAGAGCACCCGCAAAATTCCCAAGCCATACAAGAGTCCAGTTCCGTATTATTTCCATACCGGACAGACGTCCTTTGATAAATGGCGGAATAAGGAGCGCATTATTTCCCGTAAAGAGGTCTGCTCCAAGTATCACCACCAGCATCAGCCCGATAGGGAAGACTAGGCCGCTCAGCAGGCGCTGCAATCCGGGATTGGCGGCCGTAATTTCGGGAAATCCAAAACCGACGACAAGCGATAGAGTGCCGCCGAGAGCTATATATGCTCCGGCAAGCGCGCTGCCAGCAAGCAGACGCCCGAGCGGACGACGGCTTTTGGCTATGCCGGCAACTTCGGCGAGCTCTACTGCTTCAGAAGGAGTACGTACCGGCATATGGCTCAACGTTTGTTTTCACGTGCATTCATCCGCTCTCCCTGAATACGCCGATGCTGCCGCATAAGTTTCTGGGTGAACTTTCGCTCAGCCTGTTTCAGAATCACCATCTGGCGAGGTGTCAGGATTTTCTTATATTTCTCGTAGTACTCCTGCTCTATATCTCCCTCCAGCTTCTTCTGGCTGTAAAGAGCGGCTACGGCGGCGTCTGTCTCCTCGGGCGAAGCATTTTCAGAAAGAGCGTTTTTCTCGAGCACGCGGGTTTCCGAGCCAAGGTCCATTATACGGTCTTCCATGCTGTCATACAACTCAAAAAAAGCATTCTGCTGCTCTTTGGTCAGATTGAGCTCCTTCACAAAATAATCGTGCTTGTAAGCTCGTATCTGAGTGACATAGCGGTTGCGGTCTTCTTCGTTAAGTTCCTGAGCTGCAATTCTGGCCGAGAACATAAAAACGGCAAAGACTACACAAAGAATAGAAATAGAACGGTTGTGCATATTATGTCGTTTATTGAGGGAGCACAATGTCATCGGGTATATCATCGGCAAAAAGCTCGAAGCCGGCATCGAGACTGCCGTCTTCCACCATTTCATCAACAACATCCCAAGAGTCTATGTCGTCATAGACAAACTGCTCCAGAAAAACATCGTTATCAAGTGCTTCGGCAAGTATCGGATTGGAATCCATCGGCTGGAGCCGTCCGGTGCCTGAGAGCATGGTAAACAATTGCAGCATGAGCCATACACCCGCAAACATGGCTGCCATATATACATATGGACGCACATTCTGCCAGAATGTGCGTGGAGCAGTCTCCGCTTCAATGTCGTCAGGGTGCTCGAGTTCCGGGCGCTCAGGTAGCTGAGCCGTCAGACGTGCGGCAAACGCGTCGAAATAACCGTCGGGCACATCAAGCCCGGCCGAAGGCGTTGCAAGACCTTGCTTCCGGGCTGTTTCGAGTATATGAGGTTTATTCCGGTCCATATTCAACTGTCAATTTATATATAGATGAGACTCTGTTTCGGCTCCAAGGTTTAATCGCCATGGTCGAAACTCTCCATATACTTTTCAATTTTTTTTACGGCAAGATGATATGAGGCTTTGAGAGCACCGACGGTCGTGCCGAGTATTTCAGATATTTCCTCGTACTTCATGTCGTCGAAATATTTCATATTGAACACAAGCCTCTGTTTATCAGGAAGCGAAGCCACAGCTTGCCGAAGATGAGCTCCAAGCGACTCTCCGTCAAGATCGGGCGAGGCCGCAATTCCTGCGGCGAGAGCTCCAACGGGGTCGTCAAGCGATACTCCTGCACGGCGTTTCTCTTTTTCCAGAAAACTTATAGATTCATTTATGGCTATTTTATGAAGCCATGTAGACAATTTGGCCTCACCGCGGAAATTCTCAAGTGAATTCCATGCTTTCATAAATGTATTCTGCAGAAGATCGTCGGCATCGTCCGGATTAAGAACCATACGACGAATCTGCCAGTAGAGCGGACGGCTGAATTGGGCCACAAGCTCACTGAATGCAGCACGGACGGTAGCCGGATCGCGGAGCCGAGCTGTCAGATTGTCGATATATTCTTCTTTGTTATCTTCCATCGCTGTGCAAAGATACAAATTTTTCATAATATCTGCACGAACATCCGCCGCTTACACACGTTCTTTATATCACACATCAGATACTCCTAATTATGACAGACATACAATTAAAGCGGGCTTACGAGCCTGCAGACACCGCCGACGGATTTCGTGTCTATATCGACAGACTTTGGCCCAGAGGGCTTTCACACAGTACCTTTCATTACGATTTATGGGATAAAGAGATAGCTCCTTCCACCGAATTGAGAGAGTGGTTTCATGCCGACCCGGGCAAGCGGTGGATTGAATTTGAAAAAAGATATGAGACCGAACTCATGGCGAGTAATGCCTTGGCATCGCTTGCCGAGACCGCTTCTCGCCATAAAAAGCTCACTCTACTCTATTCATCGCACGACCGGGAACACAACAATGCTTCTGTTGTACTAAGCACCCTGATTGCGCAGTACCCAGACCAATTCCGAAAAGTCTGATGACATCGTAGACGTCTTGCCTCACCACTCGAAACCGATAGTGACACCAAAGGCGCTGAGTGTGCCGGACGCTCCGTTTCGGCGATAATTGTTGTTCGACGTCAGCAACTGATAGGACACTCCTATGTTAAAAGCCTGTTTAGTATTGGCCGCATTAACGGGAATACGCAGTCCTACAGTCGGACGAAGAAAAAACTGTGCCCCATGCCCCATTGTAAAATCGGTCATTTCAAGATATTTGCTACCAAGAAACCAAGCAGCTCCTATTTTTAAATCTATAAAGAACGAAGAGCTCTTTGCTGAACCGATATTGAATCTGAAGTCGGAGAAGACTGGCAACATTGCCTGTGTTTTTGTCGTGCGGCTGCCATAGTAGCCAGAAGTTTCATATACAGCGTCATCGCCGCGAGCCATTGCCACGTCAATACCTATACCCGCCCCCATGAAAAACCACGGCGCATACTGGAAGCCTTGCGAAGTAGATATTCCGACAAAATTAGCTCGATTGGTGCCGATGCCGGCCGTTCCCGTCAAATCGACATACCCACGATATGTTGCCGACCCGCTGAGCGCAGGAGATATCAGATTGGTGAGCTGGTTTGCAAGTTCGTAATATTGCGCACGGGCGCATGTGGCTATTACAATGAAAAACGTAAGGAAAGAAAGACGTCTGAACATAGCTGTAATTTTTCTCTTGAAACAATGCACCACCCCTTATAGTTCGGCCAGAACCGAGGTACAAAACCAAAAGAGAGGATGCCGGGCGGCACCCCCTCATTTTCTTTTATTATTTAGAACTTCTATTCTCCGCGTAGTTTATCGGCAAGGTCATCCAGTACGTCTGCGCCTTTTTCCATAGCGGAAGCTGCGACGCCTTTGACCTTATCGACGATACCTCCTGCCGCTTCCTTGGTCTGGTTGAGAACCGAATCAGGATCCGACTTCTGGTACTCAATAGCTTCCTGAGCTGCCGCGGCTGCCTGCGACAAGCCTTCTTTGGCATTGCTCACAACTCCTGCGGCTTTCTCTTTTACATTCTGAGCCACTTGAGTCGCTTTTTCTTTAAGCTGGGCTGCCTGGTCCTGGGCACCGTCCTCAACGGCTTCGGCCTGCTGTCCTACAGCCACTTTTGCGGCTTCGGCCGATACCTTGGCTGCTTCAGCCGATACTTCTGCGGCAACTTGGGCCGCTTTCTGATGTGTAGATTCCATATTATAATAGTTTTAGTTTCATTGATTCAATTAGAGAAACAATTACTGAGGCATTGAGGTTCGGACCGGCGTTCTTTTGACAGATATTTTTCATAAAAAGATTTAACAGTTGTGCAGCGCACGAAAAAAAGCTTAACTTTGCAGAATCGATCGAATATACACATTATGAAAATAAAGAAATTACTGCCTATTGCCGCTCTTCTGAGCGCCATCGGCCTCTGGGCCGCTACTCCGGGCAACGTCATCGAAGAAGTGGCCTGGATGATAGGCGACGAACCAATCTATAAATCGGAAATCGAACGCATGTATCAGGAAATGCAGAGTGAGCGCGTTCCCGTTGTCGGCGACCCTTACTGCATTATTCCTGAACAAATTGCAATAGAGCGCCTATTCCTCCACCAGGCAGACCTCGACACTATCGAGGTTCAGGAATCCATGGTTCAGATACAGCTCGACCAGCAGATGAACTATCTCATCAACAACCTCGGTTCTCGCGAAAAAGTAGAACAATACTTCCGCAAGCCCTTCCCGGATATACGCGAATACTATGCCGAGAATCTCCGAAACCGCTCGCGCATACAGCAGGTACGGAGCAAACTCACCGAAGACATAAAAGTAACACCCGGCGACGTACGCCGATATTTCGACAAGCTTCCGGCTGACAGCGTGCCGTTCATACCTCTGCAGGTTGAAGTGCAGCTTCTCACTTTGAATCCGGCTATTCCCCGTCAGGAAATCGACGATGTAAAAGCCCGTCTGCGCGACTATACCGACCGTGTCAACCGTGGTGAAAGTGATTTCTCCACCCTTGCAATCCTGTATTCCGAAGACCCCGGCAGCGCCCGTCGCGGAGGCGAAATGGGATTCATGGGCCGCGGACAGCTCGTGCCCGAATTCGCTGCGGTTGCCTTCAACCTCAACGACCCCAAGAAAGTGTCAAAAATCGTTGAAACCGAATATGGTTTCCACATCATACAGCTCATCGAGAAACGCGGCGACCGAATCAACGCCCGCCATATCCTCCTGCGTCCGAAGGTTGCAGAAAAAGACCTCACGGAAGCCCTGACACGCCTCGACAGTATCCGCGTCGATGTCGTAGACCGCAATCTTCTTAAATTTGAAGACGCCGTCCGCCTTGTGTCTCAGGATAAAGACACACGTTTCAGCAACGGTGTGATGGTAAACGCTGAAAACGGTACTACCCGTTTCCAGATGTCGGAACTCCCCCAGGAAATTGCCAAGGCAATCAGCACGATGCAGCCCGGAGAGATTTCACAGCCATTCATCATGCGCGACCCCAAACGCGACCGCGAAATAGTAGCCATGGTAAAACTCACTTCGCGCCTCGACTCCCACCAGGCCAATCTTGCCGATGACTATCAGACAATAAAAGACATGTACGAGAATGCGCGTCGGGAAGAGATTATCAACAAATGGCTCGAAAACAAGATTAAAGACACCTATGTGCGCATTGAAGAAGGCTGGCGCGGCTGCGACTTCAAGCACAAAGGCTGGATGTCCAACTAAATTTAATTAATAATTTATAATTTAGAATTAATAATAGTCAATTCTTATCAAATTCACGGCAACTCTTCATTATTAATTCTTCATTATTAATTATAACAAAATGCTTGGTCGAAAATCGTTTTTCGCTTTGATTTCGGCGCTGGCCTTGCCGGCGCTGGTGCTTCTTGCCGCACCGCAGGGGCAGCGTCCTGCGATACGGCCTACGGTGCCGACCGCCGACCGCTCGGCCGGCAACCGCGTATTTCTGGAGCACGCCGATATCCTGAAGAAAAACGAAAGCGACTCTTTCATGGTGCTTGTAGGCGATGTGATGTTCACAAAAGGGCCTATGATTATGCGCTGCGACAGCGCCCACTACTTCGCCGATACCGAATCAATGGACGCATTCGGAAATGTGAGCATGGAGCAAGGCGATACCCTCTTTGTATATGCCGACGAACTCAATTTCGACGGTGTATCTGAAATAGCCACTCTATATGCCGACCCGGGCAAGAAAGTGCAGCTGATAAACCGCGATGTCATGCTTGAAACCGACATCTTCATATACGACCTCGGAATCGACCTCGGATACTATGAAGTTGGAGGCACGCTCACAGACCCCAGCAACACCCTCACTTCTCTGAAAGGAGAATATGTGCCCTCGACAAAGGAAGCGAATTTCTATACCGACGTACACCTCTTTTCCAGAAACAGCACCGATACCCTCAATATATACTCCGACACATTATACTACAATACAGGCACGCATATTGCGGAGCTGCACTCTCTTTCTACCGTAATCAACGACCGGGGCACAATATTCACCTCCCTCGGAATCTACGATACTGACAGCAACCGCACCACCCTATATGAACGCTCCACGATAGTAACTTCGCAAGGGCAGACACTTACCGCAGATACAATTTACTACGACCGCAATCGCGGATTCGGCGAGGCCTTCGGCTCGCTCGAGGCTACCGACTCTGTACATAAAGCGGCTATTTACGGCGACTACGGATACTACAATGAATTGGCCGACAGTTCTTTTGTGACCGGCCATGCCGAAATGCGACATTTCGGCGAACCGGACACCCTCTTCCTCCACGCCCGATTCTTGCAGACATTCAGAAAGATAGACTCCACACTTATTCCGGCCGACACAATCGCCGGCACACCTGAGCACATGCTCTTCGACACGACCCACGTCGCCGTAGCGTATCCTCGCGTGCGCTTCTTCCGCAACGACATGCAGGGCATCTGCGACTCAATGCGCTTCACCGAAGCCGATACAATGCTACGCATGTTCGTGAGCCCCATTGTATGGAGTGAAGACCGCCAGATTTTCGGAAATATCATAGAACTACACCTCAACGACTCTACTATCGAAACTGCTACTCTGCCCGACCAGGGTTTCACTGCCCAGCATATAGAAGGAGACCACTACAACCAGCTCAGCGGAAAGAAAATGGTAGCGACATTCGACAACGGCGAAATGCGTCGCCTCGACATCGACGGCAACGTCGAAATAATAATGTACCCTGAAGAGGCAGACAGTACAATCAACAAGATGGTAAATGCCCAGAGCAGCTTTCTTACTGCTGTTTTCCGCGGGCAGACCACCGAACTGATAAAAATGTGGCCCGAAACTACCGGCGCGGCCACTCCGCTTTTCCTCGCCAAAAAAAGCAACTACTATCTGCCCAAATTCAAATGGTTCGACGGCATGCGCCCTGCCGACAGATACGATATTTTCATCATCCCCCCGGCTATGGAAGAGCTGATGCGAAACGCCGATCGCACTGTCGGAACAGAATCTACCTTAAAGGCCAGAACAGCTTCTAAAACACAGCAAAAACTAACCAATTAATTATACACATCTATGAAAGGATTGCGTCTATTCGGCGCCCTGGCTATCATGCTTCCTATGTTTGCTTCAGCTGCGAAGTACACATATGAAACCGTGCCCGGCGACCCCCTCCAGACTAAAATGTACACTCTCCCGAACGGTCTGAAACTCTTCATGAGTGTAAACAAAGACCAGCCGCGCATTCAGACTTATATCGCAGTGCGTGTCGGAGGTAAAAACGACCCGGCCGAAACAACCGGTCTTGCCCACTACTTCGAACACCTCATGTTCAAGGGTACCGAAAAATTCGGCACAAGCAACTACGCCGCCGAGAAACCCCTTCTCGACCGCATCGAAACCCTCTTCGAAACATACCGCCACACAACCGACAGCACCGAACGCGCCCGCATCTACCGCGAAATAGACTCCGTGAGCTACGAGGCTTCGAAAATCGCTATTCCAAACGAATACGACAAACTCATGAGTGCCATCGGCGCCAACGGCACAAACGCCTTCACAAGCTACGACGTGACATGCTATGTGGAAGATATCCCCTCTAACCAGATTGAGAACTGGGCGCGCATACAGGCAGACCGCTTCGAGCACCCGATTCTCCGTGGTTTCCATACCGAACTGGAAACCATCTACGAGGAAAAGAACATGTCGCTCACCCAGGATAACCGCAAGGTCTACGAAGGCATTCTTTCGACTCTATATCCCGGCCATCCCTACGGTTCGCAGACCGTACTGGGCACTCAGGAAAATCTGAAAAATCCATCGATTACAAATGTGAAGAACTACCACAAGCAGTGGTATGTGCCCAACAACATGGCGGTATGTCTCTCGGGCGACTTCGACCCCGACTACATGGTCGATATTATTTCTAAATACTTCGGTCACCTGAAACCGAACAAAAACCTGCCGCGTCCGGCACTTCCCTCAGAGAAGCCTTTCACAAAGCCTGTTGATGTCGAAATATTCGGCCCCGATGCTGAAAACATAACCCTCGCATGGCGCCTTCCCGAGGCTGCAAACGAAGACATGACAGCCCTCAAAGTTCTTGACAACGTGATGGCCAACGGCAAGACCGGCCTCTTCGACCTCGACATAACCCTTCCCCAGCGTGTGCTTGGCGGAGGTGCATACATTCTCGAAATGGCCGACGCCAGCGCATATGTGATGACCGGCCGTCCGAAAGCCGACCAGAATCTCGACGACGTCCGCGACATCTTACTTGCAGAAGCCGATAAGCTCCGCAAAGGCGAATTTTCAGAAGAACTCGTCGAAGCAGTTAAGGCCAACATGAAGCTCGACGTACAGACCGGGCTCACCGACAACAGCTCGCGCGCAAGATATTATGTCAATGCATTTGTCAACAGCATACCCTGGGCCGATGAAGTCGCCGACCTCACCGAAATCGAAAAAGTCACCAAAGCCGACATCGTGGCTATGGCAAACAAATATCTCGGTGCAGAAAACTTCGCCGCAATCTACAAACGCAAAGGCGAAGACAAGAACGAGCTCAAGATAGCAAAACCGGCCATCACTCCTATCGAGATGAACCGTCATCTCAGCTCCGATTTCCTTCGCGAAATCCAGAATTCCAAGGTAGAGCCGATTGAGCCTGTATTCGCCGACTACTCCAAAGACCTAACCCGTCTCAAAGCCAAAAACGGCATGGAAGTGCTCTACATGCCAAACAAGACAAACGACATCTTCCAGCTCGTCTATGTCTACGACCTCGGCTGGTACACCGACCCTGCGCTCTATCTCGCCGGAAATCTGATGAACTATGTAGGCACCTCGACCATGACACCCGAGCAGGTTAAGAACGAATTCTTCAAACTCGCCTGCAAATTCAACTTCAGTGTCGGTGGCGAACGCACCTACGCTGTAATCACCGGTCTTAGCGAGAACATGGACAAAGCAGTCAAGCTCTTCGAAAAAGTCCTTGCCGATGCAGTTCTGTCGCCCGAAGCTCTCAAGGCCAACATAGACCGTCAGGAAAAGATGCGCCTCGACGCCAAGCACAATCAGCGGTCGAACTTCAGCATGCTCCAGAGCTACGTCCGTTACGGCGCCAAAAACCCCGCAACAGACCAGCCTTCAATCGAATCACTCCGCGCCGCCAAGCCCGAAGATTTCATCAACGCTCTCCGTAAGCTCAACAACTACGAGCAAACTGCCATCTACTGGGGCAACGCACCCGAAAAGAACGTTGTGAAACTCATCAACGCCACTCACCCGATTGCCAAGAAGCCCATCGTTCCCTCCAAGGAGCAGAAATACAAGCCAATCGAACCGACCGAGACCGTTATATATATAGCTCCTTACGACGCCAAGCAGCTCTATATGATGGGCTACTCCAACCGTGGCGAAAAATTCGACCCCGCCAAACAGCCTATGCTTCAGCTCTACAACGAGTATTTCGGCGGCTCGATGAATGCCATCGTCTTCCAGGAAATGCGCGAAAGCCGCTCGCTCGCTTACTCGGCATGGGCCGGCTTCAGCCAACCCACAAAAAAAGACCGCACATACGCCTATGTGACAACCATTGCCACTCAGAACGACAAACTGCTCGATGCCATGCGTGCTTTCGATGAAATTATCAACGATATGCCCCGCAGCGAGGCTGCTTTCAACCTCGCCAAGGCCGGCCTCGACGCTCGTTGCCGCACCGAGCGCAATGTCAACAACGAACTCGCATTCGCATATCTCGATGACCGCGACCTCGGCTACGACCACGATCCGCGCCGCGAACTCTTCGAAATCCTTCCGACTGCAACTCTCGACCAGCTCGAAGCATTCCAGAAAGAGAACGTCAAAGGCCGCATATACAACATCGGCATACTCGGCGATATCAACGACCTTCCCCTCGACGAACTCCGCAAACTCGGCAAGGTCGTAATCCTCACCACCGAAGACATTTTCGGATATTAAGAGGTTGTTTGACTCTATAACAGAATAGCTATAATGGCCGATATGGCTGTTATAGCTATTTTTTTGTATTTTTGCGCCATGAAAAAAATAGGATACTGGATTGAGGCCATGCGTCTGCGCACCCTGCCGGTTTCGGTAGCAGGCGTATTGATGGCTTTGGGATACAATGTGGACAACGGCACTTTCAAGTTCTTGCCCGCAGCGATATGCCTTGTCTTCGCCATTTTATGCCAGATTGCATCGAATTTTGCCAATGAATACTACGACTACCGGGCCGGGCGCGACCGCCGCGGGCGTCAGGGGCCCCGCCGTGGAGTCACCGAAGGCGAGATTACTCCTCACGCCATGAAAACGGCTACTTTCAGCGTCCTCGCAGCAGCAGCCTTGCTGGGTCTGAGCCTCACTCTATGGGGCGGACCGTGGCTTATAGCCGCCGGCATTGCAATAAGCCTGGGGGCGCTCGCCTATAGTGCCGGACCATACCCGCTGTCCACTCACTGTCTCGGCGAAGTCGCCGTCTTCTTCTTCTTCGGAATCATACCTGTCAATCTCACATACTACGTACAGGCCCTCGATTGGTCGCACTCGGTCTTCCTTGGGTCTTGCGCGATTGGCCTCATGGGCGCCAACGTGCTCATAATAAACAACTACCGCGACATACCCGACGACCGCTCTGCCGGCAAGAACACTCTCGCCACGGCCTGGGGCCCTAAGGCCATGAGAATCCTGTATTGTGTCAACGCTTTACTCGCGGTAATATTCACCATGCATGTATGGTATGTCCTCCCTGCCGGCTGGTATGTTGTACCGGTAGCCTACCTGATAGCATCATTACGTATATCGAGGGAAATGAGCCGTCGCTCAGGCGCCAGGCTCACGCCTCTGCTCGGCATGACGTCTGTATGCATGTTTGCCTACGCGCTATGTTTCCTTATAGCAACCTATACATGGCGCAGTTTGCTTATTTGGTAAGTTTTGAGTAATTTTACGTGATTTTTCAATCTCTCTGTAATAAAACATATGTCAACCCGCGACCAACAAAATACAAAGGCACGAAAGGCAACTCAGCGCAAGCCTTGGACCCGAAGCGTTATCCGATGGATGTGGATAGCATTCATAGCCCTTACCCTTTTCATCGGTATATTTTTCATACTTGTGTACAACGGTGTGATAGGCTACATGCCGCCCATCGAAGACCTTAAAAATCCTCAAGACAAATTCGCCTCGGTCATATACACTTCCGACGGCCAGGAAATGGGCCGTTACTTCCGTAATACCGGCAACCGTGTCTATGCCGACTTCGACGAAATATCGCCGGCTGTCGTAGACGCCCTTATCGCTACCGAAGACGCCCGCTTCGAAGACCACTCAGGCATAGACGTAAAAGCCATCGCCCGTGCCGTGGTTAAAACGGTTCTTCTCCGACAGAAAAATGCCGGCGGCGGCTCTACCATCACCCAGCAGCTTGCCAAACAGCTCTACACCCCGCCAAGCAACGGCATTCTGCAACGAGCCATGCAGAAACCTATCGAATGGATGATTGCAATCAAGCTCGAACGATTCTACTCCAAAGAAGAGATTCTGAAGATGTATCTCAATCAGTTCGACTTCCTCTATAACGCGGTCGGCATTAAATCTGCCGCCAAAGTTTACTTCAACAAAGAAGCCGCAGACCTCAATACCATCGAGGCCGCAACTCTCGTCGGAATGGTTAAGAATCCATCGTATTTCAACCCTGTACGACACCCTGAGCGCACAAAAGACCGCCGCAATGTCGTGCTCGAACAGATGTACAAAGCCGACATGCTCACACGCGAAGAGCTCGAAACCCTTAAAAACGAGCCTCTTGCCCTCGACTTCCACCGGGTTGACCATAAGGAAGGCCTTGCGCCCTACTTCCGCGAGGAACTACGCCGCTATCTCACGGCTAAAAAACCTGTTCGCTCCAACTATCCTTCGTGGGACGGACAGAAATATGTAGATGACTCCATAGCATGGGCAACAAACCCGCTCTACGGCTGGATTGAAAAGACACGCAAGCCCGACGGAACCAAATACGACATTTACAACGACGGACTCAAAATATACACGACAATCGATTCGCGCATGCAGACGTATGCCGAGGAAGCCGTGCAGGAACACATGAAAACGCTCCAGGGACAATTCTTCCGCGAAAAAAGAGGCTCATCGGCAGCCCCATATACCTCTAACCGCGCCGAACTCAGCGACGACATGCGTGCCAAACTCATCAAAAACGCTATCCGCCAGAGCGAGCGTGCTCGCGTGGCCCGCATTGCAGGCAAGAGCGAGGCTGAACTCGAGGCTGAGTTCAACACTCCGACAGAAATGACCGTATTCAGCTACGACGGCCCTGTCGATACCGTAATGACTCCCCGCGACTCGCTGCTCTACTCCAAATCGTTCCTGCGTACAGGCTTCATGTCGATGGACCCGACAACAGGATTCGTAAAAGCTTATGTAGGCGGCCCGGACTTCCGTTTCTTCCAATATGACATGGTATCGACCGGACGCCGTCAGGTCGGCTCTACCATCAAACCATTTCTCTACACATATGCGCTCGAAACCGACGAGTTTACCCCATGCACACAGCTGCTCAACGAGCAGCCCACTCTTTACGATGAAAACGGACGCATTTGGCAGCCCCGTAACACCGGCCATGCCCGCTTAGGCGAAATGGTAGACCTCCGCTGGGCGCTCACAAACTCCAACAACTGGATTTCAGCACGCATCATGGACCGCCTCAGCCCGGCAGAACTTGTAAAGCGCATGCACAGCTATGGCATCACCAACGCACTGCCGGCCGTGAAGTCGCTCTGCCTCGGTCCGTGCGAGGTCTCGGTCAAAGAAATGGTTACAGCCTATAGCGCGTTCGCCAACAAAGGAATGCGCTCCGACCCCGTGTTCGTCACAGCCATTGCCGACGCCAACGGCAACATCATCAGCGACTTTGCCCCGTCTCAGACAGAGGTAATAACCCAGAAAGGCTACTGGCGTATACTCTCGCTGCTACTCAACGTAGTCGACGGAGGTACCGGCAATCGCCTTCGCCGTCCGCCGTTCAACATCACAGCCCAGACAGGCGGTAAAACCGGTACAACCAACGATAACGCCGACGGCTGGTTCATGAGTTTCACTCCCGACCTCGTGTCCGGCACATGGGTAGGCGGCGAAGACCGCTATATTCACTTCAACAATATGGCTCAGGGCCAGGGCGCATCGATGGCGCTGCCTATTTACGGCAAATATATCAGCAAAGTATATGCCGACCCGACGCTGCCTTACACGCAAGAGGCTCGATTCAACTTCCCGGCCGGGCTTAATCTCTGCGAAACCGAATTTGCCCCAATAGAAGAGGAAGAAACCCTCGACGAATCCCTCTCCGGCGCATTCGACTGATACACCTCTCATAAAAAAAGCGCGCTTCCACCACACCCAGGCGGAAGCGCGCTTCATATATCTGTCGGTTTGTTATTCTGTCAATCGCTTGAGAACCGGATACAAAGCCCTCGCAAATTCAAGGAAACCGTAATCTGTAAAGTGATAATTATCAACCGTCGCCTCAGGGTCGCTGATAATACGGTCGGCATCGAAATAGTAGAGATTACTGTCATCGGCCACAAGACGCTCATAGATAGCCCGCAAACGACGGTTCTTCTCGCGTATCGTACTGTCGGTCTCGCGATTGAAGCGCATAATCGGAAACCACGGGCTTTCCACCAACAATATCGGTGTTTCAGGGTGCGAGACCCGCAGGATTGCAAGAAATTTCTCCATGCGCTCGTCAATCATGTCGGGCGTACAGTTTGGCAGTGGGTCTACGACAAAGCATGAAGCGTCTGAAGTCGCCATAAGTTCTGCAACCTCCGGGTCGAGACGAGCATTACCACTAAAACCAAGATTGACAACCTCGCGATTGAGCATACGCTGCAATATATTAGTGTGCGCCATACCGGCACGCGAGGCGCATCCGCCCTGCAAGATACTGGTACCATACATTACCACAGGCTTGCGGCGCACCGGCAAATCAACCGCCGGCATAGCGAGCACCGTTGCCGAATCAACACCGACAAAAAGACTGTCCACACCGTCATAGAGCGACAGATATAACATATACTCGCGGTCTATGCCCGGCTCCATATCTTTCATCACAGTCATCGTGGTCCAGGTCTTCGACAGCGGACGCCCGCTCCCCACTGTTGTCCATGTGGAATCCGGCTGCAGCACATATAGGTCAAGGCCGCGCACTCCTGTAGCAGTCATGTGGTTGAGATCACCGCCGCCCGAACTCTTCCATTTAAGCTGGATTCGGGGAGAATCCGAACGGAAACGCACCGACAGCCCGGCAGAGCAGGTGCTGATAGGCCAAAGTTCCTTTCGAACACTGTCTTTCATCACATCAGGGAAACGCGAATAAGGCACAGATGCGTCAGGAGCAAGAGTTCCCAATAATGGATACGATTTAAGATTGTGCCATACTACGGGCACTTCATCGGCGGCATAGCAGATATAAGAACAGGCCATAATAACCGCTGATAATAAAGCAACAACACGATTTTTCATCATATAAAAGTTTATCATTTACAAAAGTACTAATTTATTATTATCCAATCCAAATAAATCAAGATAATTCTATCGCTTTTTCACATTTTAAGAACAAGCGGTACATAATCGGTCGCGTTTTCAGTCATAAATCCGAGGGTGTCTCATAATATTTTCACATCTAATCATTCTGTGCATTTCCGCCCTTTTATTAGTCTATTACAGAGATTTTGCGTATTTTTGCACAGCAAAACACATATTTTTTATGACGGAGAAAATAGTTATCCTCGACTTCGGCTCGCAGACAACCCAGCTAATCGGTCGCCGCGTGCGCGAACTGTCGATTTACAGCGAAATCATCCCCTACAACAAATTTCCATTCGGCCGCGAAGCCGAAGAAGGCATCATCGGCGTAATCCTCTCGGGCAGTCCTCTTTCCGTTTACGACGAAGGTGCGTTCAAACTCGACCTCCACGAACTCGTAGGCCGTCTGCCGGTGCTTGGCATCTGCTATGGCGCCCAGCTTACAGCCCAGGAATTCGGCGGAAAAGTAGAGCCGGCGCCTTCGCGCGAATACGGACGCGCCAACCTTGCTCAGATAGACCCCGCCTGCCCCCTTTTCAAAGGCATTGAGCCGGGCGCACAGGTATGGATGAGCCATGGCGACACCATCACGGCTATTCCCGAAGGCTTCACCACGGTTGCATCGACCGACGACGTACGTTTCGCAGCCTTTCAGGCTCCTGCCGAAATGCGCCTGTGGGGCGTCCAGTTCCACCCCGAAGTGTTCCACAGCACCTGCGGCATGCAACTGCTCGAGAACTTCTGCGTCGGCATCTGCGGCGCTTCGCGCTCATGGAGTGCTGCTTCGTTTATCGAAACCACTGTAGCCGCCCTTAAGGAACAGCTTGGCAACGACCGTGTGATTCTTGGCCTCAGCGGCGGTGTTGACTCCTCCGTGGCTGCCGTTCTGCTCAACAAAGCCATCGGCGACCGACTGACATGTATCTTCGTAGACCACGGCATGCTCCGCAAGAATGAGTTCGCCGACGTTCTCCGCGACTATCAGTGCCTCGGCCTCAACGTGATTGGCGTAGACGCGTCCGATAAATTCTTTGCCGACCTTGCTGGAGTCACCGACCCCGAACGCAAGCGCAAAATCATCGGCGCCGACTTTATCGAGGTCTTCGATGCCGAAGCGCATAAAATCACCGATGCCAAATGGCTTGCCCAGGGCACCATCTATCCCGACTGCATAGAATCGCTGTCTATCACCGGCACCGTCATAAAAAGCCACCATAATGTCGGCGGCCTTCCCGAACGCATGAACCTCAAACTGTGCGAGCCGCTTCGCCTGCTCTTCAAAGACGAAGTACGCGCTGTCGGCCGCGAACTCGGCATGCCCGAACACCTCATCAAGCGCCATCCCTTCCCCGGCCCCGGACTGGCTGTGCGCATTCTCGGCGAAGTAACGCGCGAGAAAGTGACAGTGCTCCAGAATGCCGACCACATCTTTATCCAGGGTCTGCGCGACGCCGGTCTCTATGACCAGGTATGGCAGGCCGGTGTGATTCTTCTGCCGGTGCAGAGTGTGGGTGTGATGGGCGACGAACGCACATACGAACGCGCCGTAGCACTCCGTGCCGTAACATCGACCGATGCCATGACAGCCGACTGGGCACACCTCCCCTACGAATTCCTCGCCAAGGTCAGCAACGAAATCATCAACAAGGTCCGCGGCGTAAACCGCGTATGCTACGACATATCCTCAAAACCGCCGTCCACCATCGAGTGGGAATAATCTCCTCGATATAACCATATCCCTACAACGGGGCTGCTATGACAGCCCCGTTTTTTTATCATACCAATGCCACAGACTGGCATCGGCTACAGCTTATATTTGCACCAAAACCGCAAAATCAGCTTTTTTCACTACCTTTGCAAGACGACAACGCATCACAATGAGATATATCGGAGGTAAATCCAAATTATTAGATTTCATAGAAAGCACCATAGCCGCAAACACACGCGGCGTACGCTCTGTCATGGATATCTTTTCGGGCTCCGGCATAGTCTCGTCGTTCCTGCAATCGAAAGGATATGATGTGATATCCAACGACATACTCTATTTCAGCTACATAATCAACAGGGGCTCCATAGGCATTGCGGAGGTTCCCTCATTCAAGACACTGGGCATTCCCGATGTACTTGAATATCTGAACAATTTAAGGGCGGAAGACACCACATTCCCGGCAGAGAAATTCTTCATCACCAATAATTATTCACCGACGGGAGATTGCAAGCGCATGTATTTTCAACCAGACAATGCCGTGAAAATCGACATTATAAGGCTCACTATCGAAGACTGGAAAACACGCGGGCTACTCAATGACGACGAATACTTCTATCTTCTCGCCAGCCTGATAAATGCTGTACCGTTTGTGTCTAACATCACAGGCGTCTATGCCGCTTATCTGAAATTCTGGGATGTCCGCACATTCAACAAACTGCATCTTGAAGCTCCTGCTGTCGGCAATCCAAATCAGACTATAAGGTGCTTCAATAGTGATTTTCGCGAAATTGCGGCCCATCCGGCTGATATTTTATATGCCGACCCGCCGTACAACGAGCGAGATTACTTCCCGAACTATCATATCCTCGAAACCATAGCCCGCTATGACTATCCTGCCATAAAAGGCGTCACGGGGCTCAGACCATACACTAAATCACCTTTCTGCTCTAAAAAGAATGTCGTGCAGGCTTTCAGAGACCTTATCGAAAATTCAAACTCAAGATATGTGCTCATAAGCTATAATAATGAGGCATTGCTTTCTACCGAAGCGCTGTCGGAAATATGCCTGAATTATGCCAGAGAAGGCACCTTCCGCCTATTCGAAAAGGACTACCGCAGATATAAAAACAAAATACCGAACAATAAAGAAGGCCTCCGGGAACAACTCTATCTATTCGAAAAGAATTAATACATGATTTACAAATCGCCGTTCAACTATATCGGCAACAAGCATCGCATGATAGCTTGTCTGCAAGATATTTTTCCACAGAACATCAACACATTTGTCGATATGTTCTGCGGTGGTGGCGATGTGCTGATAAACACCGAAGCCGAAGTAAAGATAGCCAACGACGTCAACTACCATGTAATAGATGTATTGCAGACTTTTCAGAATCTTTCTATAGAAACAATACTCGACCATATCGACCGCCGTATTGCCGAGTGGAACCTTAGCAAGACAAACTCCGAAGCTTTCAGACAATTCCGCCAACACTACAACGAGAACCCGAATCCGCTTGACCTCTATGTGCTCGTATGCTACAGCTTTAACTATCAGTTCAGATTCAACTCACGTCATCAATACAACAACCCTTTCGGCAAAAACAGAAGTTGCTTTTCTAATAGAATGAGAGAGAATCTTATCTCATTCGTAAGACTGATTCGCAATGTGCGGTTTACAAAAAACGATTTCAGAGCAATAGACCTCACCGGCCTGCAACCGGGCGATTTTATATATGCCGACCCGCCATATACCCTGACATGCGGTTCGTATAACGATGGCAAACGAGGGTTTTCAGGATGGTCTGCCGCTGAAGATATGGCCTTGCTTTCGATACTCGACCGGCTGAATGACTCCGGCATTTCGTTCGGTCTGTCAAACGTTATCGAACACAAAGGTAAAAGACATCCTTTTTTATCCGACTGGGCACAAGAGAAAGGATATACAATCCACTATCCCAATATTAATTACAACAACTGCAACTACCAATCCAACAACAAGCAATATCGGACAGTGGAAGTTGTCATAACCAATTACTGATATGGCAGAACGTACTTTAGGCTGGATTCAGAATCCATCGAACACTAAAACTCTTCGGAACATTGTGTCGATTTTCAATCCGGACAGCCAATTCACCGATTTTCTTCTGAACACTCGAATACCTTTCATCCGCTCACTCGGCAAATTGCACGATGAGGAAGAATGGGATACATACATCGAGCGTCTGAAATCCGGGCTCCGGTTTCCATACAATATGCTTAAAGGCAAAGGTGCCGGCGGAGGCAGCAGAGCCGATGCTCCGTGCTCGGGCATCATACAGGCTGCCATTGAGGCTCAGAAATATCTGAATTTCTCGACAGATCCACCATCTGAAAGAATAAAAAAGCCATATTCCGACGACTGGACTGCCGATGGCTTCCTACGCTGGGCAATCTCGCTCGGTTTTATAGACTACGACGCCGAAACAGACACATGCTCCGTCACAGACTTGGGTATACGCTTTTCTGAGGCAACCGAAACAGATGAATTCAACAATATCTTAGGCGAGGCATATCTTCATTACCCGCCGGCATGCAGGGTTCTCAATCTGCTTCTGGAAGGCAATCAGCTCACCAAATTCGAAATAGGGCGTCACCTCGGTTTTACCACAGAGGCCGGATTCACGTCATTCCCACAAAATCTTTTCGTACAGGCCATTGTAGAAAATCCCGAAATCAAAAACACCATAAAGTCTAATTACGAAGGCTCTTCCGACAAATATGCCCGAATGATTTGCGGCTGGCTTTGCGAAATTGGGTGGGTGGTCAAGTCCGGCAAAAAAGTGACAGAGATTGCCGGTGGCCGCGAGTACACAACCTTCCTCGACGCCTTCAGCATCACCGCTATAGGCCGAAAAGAATTCAAGCGCTCTATCGGCGCAAGCAGCGTACGGCAAATTCCAAAGATAGTATACCTGGAAATGCTTTCGACTAAAAGCGAAGACAGAAATTATCTTCGTCGTCGCCGGGCTGAAATTCTCAGCTATATCCAAGGACATTTCCGTACCGACGATGAGATTATCAGCCACCTCAAATCCAAGGGTTTCAAAGAAGACGGCTCAGCAATTGCAGAAGATTTGCGAGGTTTCGTCAACATCGGTCTCAATATACAATGATTCGGTAAAATTTGAGGTTGTTCATCCTAGGCTAAGCCGCTAACTGAGTCAACCGATGATTTATTTTCTGAATTATTTTGAGATGCGGAGATTTTCCGCAAGTCGAAATAACTGTTGAGGCGAGATAAGATTCAA
>CAJTOB010000016.1 GCA_910578035.1 uncultured Muribaculaceae bacterium | reverse complement strand
CCCCTACGCATCGTCGCCTCGGTGGGCCGTTACCCCGCCGACTAGCTAATGCGACGCATGCCCATCCTTTGCCGGAATTGCTTCCTTTGAATCCCCGGAGATGTCTCCAGGAAGTATTATGCGGTATTAGTCGGAATTTCTTCCGGTTATCCCCCTGCAAAGGGCAGGTTGCATACGTGTTACTCACCCGTGCGCCGGTCGCCGGCAGAGCAAGCAAGCTTGCTCCCCGCTGCCCCTCGACTTGCATGTGTTAAGCCTGTCGCTAGCGTTCATCCTGAGCCAGGATCAAACTCTTCGTTGTTGCTTATCTTGTTTCTTTTCTTTCAAAAAAAATCAAGGCAAGAATTATTTTTCATTTTTGCCTTTCACAAGCGCTTGCGAATCCGTTTGCTTTTTATCCCGGTCAAGTTCCGCTTTCCTTTATTGAGTATCTGCTTTGCAGAATTGACTTGAGACTTGCGCTTCCGACTTTCGTCGGTTAGCGAATGCTCTTGTACTACTCTTAATCTATTGTAATCGTTTCAATGTTCTCTTTTGTTGCGCTCAGGTCGTTTCCTGATTGCGGGTGCAAAGTTACGCCCTTTTTCTATTCCCACCAAATATTTTCAAGAAAAAGTTCACTCTAAAACATGTTTTTAACCTTTATTCACAATTAACCAAACCCCGCCTTTTAAGCAACTTATTGAAAAACAGCCAAGAAAGCCGAAAAGGCTCTCTTGGCTGTTTCATAGTGTATTTTGGAATATTTTTATCGCAGACGATCGTAGCTCGTAAGAAGTTTATGATCTTTTTTCATGAAGCGATATGCGAAAAGGACACAAACAAGGGCTACAAGAAGCAGCACAATCCCACCTGTCCATATAAAAGTCGCACCCGGATAAGCCGTGAAAAGCAAAATTCCGCATGTAGCCATAGAGGTACATATAAGAATTATCGAAAGAACAGTGACCGTCATCTGGCGTTTCAGGTTCTTGAACATGAAAATTGAAATAAAGAGCAACACGGCAATGACGATATTGAGGATAAGCAGCACCGGTGCCTCGGATACGAATACGGGGCTTGCCTCAGCAACACCCTCGGCTGCTTGAGTAGCCCAGGGTGTGCAGCAGAATATGCACATAAACACAACCGCAAGAAGGAGAAAGAGGGTCTGTAAACGTTGAATTACCATTTTTGAATATAGATTATAAGTTAATTAATAGCTTTACATTTTGCCGAAACGACTGCCATAGGTGCGAAATGCAATGATATCGGGAACAGTGCGGAGAGCCGACTGCATGGTGTGGGTTATTACACCGGAAATGGCAGGAAACGATTCTGCGAACAATTCGGCAAATGAATCTTTCTCCGGCGAGACGAGACCTACAGCTCGCGCATAAGCATCAAGAGCGGCTGGGATATCGCCTTTCGCCCACCGAAGATGACCCATATGGATAAAATCGCGCGGATCGGTAGATTTGTCAATAAAATCTGCAAAAGCAGCTTCCGCTCCATCGAAATCACCATTAAGCACGAGCAACCAGGCGAGCGCCGGTTTAGCCGATTCGCCACCCTCGAGGTAGGCTATATTATAATATAGTTCGAGCGCGCGCGCATAATCTCCACTACGGAGCGCCGCCTCTGCATAAAGGCCAAGAAGTTCGGCATCGTCTGCAATCTCGCCCTGGAAAGGCTCCAGAAGTGCCGCAAGATCGGTGTATTTTTCCTCTTTTAAAAGAACATTGGAAAGGCGCCGCACTGTCCACATGTCGCCGGGCTTCATTCCAAGAGCCTCGATATACGCACTCTCGGCCGCGCCAGCCTCTCCGCTCAGTTCATAAGCAAAACCCATTTTCTGATATGCCTGAGCATCTTCAGGCTCCTGAAGGGCGAGAAAGCGAAACGCGGACGCAGCCTGAGGATAATGCCTGAGCCTCAAGAGCAGTTCCGCAACAGCCCTGAGCCGGTTGTGATCGCCGCCCATAACCACATCTATAGGAAACGCCCTGTATAGAGACTCGATATCAAAGACCACAGGGAACTCTGTCTTACGTCGGAAGAGCGAGAAAAAGCGATACATATTCTTTATATATCGACTCATCACCGCTTTTCTGCCCTGCGATTTCATTTCGTCAAGCGCAGCTTCGAGCATGTCGCTGTTCATAGCAGCCTGTTGGTCTACTATATTACGAAGCAAGGCCTCGCGCATTGCCGCTGGTGTAGATGCTACAGACAAAAGCAACGCATACTTATCGCTGTCACATAGAAAAGGCATTTTGCCGACAGTATCGGCAAACGCAAGCCCCTCGCCATCGGTTACTTCGGCAAGCGCGCTATGCCCGGCATGGAACGGAAGGAACCAGTTCGGTATATTATTGAAAAACGGGAACTGCCTCATTTTGCCGAGTGTAGCCATGTAGACATCATCGCCTCTATTCTGCGCCTCGATGAAATCCTTGATTTTCTCAAAACCGGAAACATCTATAGAGCCGCCCCATTCACCATTACGCAAAGCCTCCTCGATCTTCTCCGGATTATTTCCAAGTTTGTCGGCCATTTTACGCCCCATATCCATCATACCCGGCAGCACATCGCGGGCAAGATTGTCGGAAAGTTCTTTTGTACCGCATGCACGAAACAACTCCAGCCACACATCTGCTATATCATCGGAGTGAATAGCCTGAATTTCAGAAATTACCGACCGCATTTCATCACCGGTGCCATAATAACATGCCGAAGTGACTACAAGCCATACAGTTGCTACCGCCGACAATGGCTCAGCCGCGTTACGGACCACATCGAGCAAGAGCCTCGTGCGCCCTCTGTCGTTATATTCGAGCAGGCCGAGGCCCAAGGCTCCAAGCCACAGCTCCCGGTCATAGTCAGGAATATCGGAATCCTCAAACATGCTCATCATAAGTTCTGCGTCTTCGGCAGATACCGGGAACTCAACCCACAAATGCATGAAAATATCAGACGCCATCTGCTCAAGAGCCGAAGCGCGACGGCTGTCGGTAAGCGAAGCCGAATCAGTACGCAAGCGCTCGAGTTCAGAAAGATAATCACTCACAAGCGATTGCAGATTTTCTTCAGGACGCAGCGCCTGAAAACGGAGTTGAGCTCCATACATCGACTGAGCCTCACGCGATATGCGTGTCCTCTCGATTTCAACACATATATTGCGGGCCGTCTCTGTCATTGCTTTAAGTTCGGAAGCGATATCCGGCACAACATTTCCCGACGCTATAAAACGTAGCATATAGAAATAGCGCTGTTCAAGATCATCAATCCGCGAAAGCAATTCGGAAGAAGCTCCTTTGGCAGCAAACAGACGCAGCATGTCGATTGACGACCTGATGCTGTCGGGGCCAATCTGCGACATTATGTCGCCATAAAAATTCTGATTATTACTGTTTGTCATATAGCAGATCTGTCAAACGTTGAGCCAGCCCCGAAGGAAGCTTAGAAGCCGGTAATATATAATACTCTCCTTTAGAGGCAAAAGTTGGCACTTCTGCAAAAAAATAAGCAAAGTCTCCTCTGATTTCGAATCTTTTCAGCTTTTCGAAATCCAACTCGACACTATCGACCGGCTCCGACTCCTCGCCATAAGAATAATACGTGATAACGGCAGATAAATCATCGAAAGACCAGGTCTGCGGTCTTATCTTCAATGCCACACCGGGGGCAGATACCAACGAAAGCCACGCGAACGCCATCACACCGGGCCACGCAATGAAAACGAGCATCAGACCGACAAGACCGAAGCGATAATCCGATAAGGCAAGCCCGGCCACAAGACACGCCGCCAATGGAATCAGACCAATGGCGGCAAGTCCGGTCAGACGACGTTGTATTTCGACGGCGGCATAACGGGTCGGAGAAATTCTTACAACTTCAGAATCTAACAAATCAGTCTTTTTTAGGCTGTGCCACTGTCACATTTTTCGGCTCCATAATGCCGTCGCGTATGAGCAGAGCGTCAATCGACGGATCCTGACCGCGGAAACGGCGGTAAAGTTCGGCCGGATTCTCTGTTCCGCCACGCATGAGAACGTTGCGACGGAAATTATCGGCCGTAGCCTTGTCGAAAATGCCGTGCTGCTTGAAAAAGTCGAATGCATCGGCATCAAGCACCTCGGCCCACTTGTAGCTGTAGTAACCGGCCGCGTAGCCTCCTGAGAATATATGGCTGAACTGTGGCGAAATCATAGTTCCCTCTACATCTTCGGGGAAAATGCGGACACTCTCTACGGCAGCACGCTCAAATGACACAGGGTCCTCTACCGGCGCCTTTGCGGTATGCCACGCCATGTCGAGATAACCGAATCCGAGCTGGCGCATACAGGCGTAAGCAGCACCATAACGCGACGATGCGACAAGACGCTCCACCAGTTCTACGGGTATTGCCTCGCCGGTCTGATAATGACGCGCAAATCCATCAAGAAACTCCTTCTCTGTCAGATAATTTTCATTGAACTGCGAAGGAAGCTCTACGAAGTCGCGATACACCGATGTGCCCGACAAGGATGCATACTTGGTATTTGCAAGGAGTCCGTGAAGAGCGTGGCCGAATTCATGAAGGAATGTCTCAACCTCATACGGAGTGAGCAAGGAGGGTTTATCTCCGGTAGGCTTCGTGAAATTCATGACAATCGATACATGGGGCCGGGAATTTTCACCTTTTTCATCGACATACTGGTCTTTGAAGCCAGTCATCCATGCGCCGGGGCGCTTGGAGGCACGGGGGAAAAAGTCGGTATAGAGCACCCCTACATATTCACCGTCGGGTCCGGTCACATCAAAAGCCTTTACATCGGGGTGATAGACTTCGATTTTATCGTTTGGCACAAAATTGAGTCCGTACAGCTTCGTTGCAAGGCCGAATACCCCCTTGATAGTATTGTCGAGTTCGAAATAAGGTCTCAGGGCCTCTTCGTCGAAAGAATATTTCTCGGCTTTGAGCTTATTCGAATAGTATGAATAATCCCATGGCATTATCTGAACCGGACGACCTTCGAGTTTCGATGCAAAATCGGTCAATTCGGCCATTTCTGCCTCGAGAGCGGGCTTATATGCGTCGCGGAGTTTGTCGAGCAAGTCATATACGCCCTCAGGCTTGCCGGCCATAGTCCGTTTGAGCGAATGAGCGGCATATGTATCCGAACCGAGCAAGCCGGCAATCTGTCGGCGCACTTCGGCTATACGGCTGATATTAGTAAGGTTGGAATATTCACCTTTGGTATTGCGCGAATTATACAGGCGATACATGCGTTCGCGCAAATCGGGGCGCGAAGAATATTTCATGAATGCCATGTATACCGGCTGATCGAGAGTAAAAAGATATTCGCCCTTGCGGCCTTTTTCAGCGGCAGCCTCCCCGGCGGCGGTAACAGAACTTTCGGGAAGCCCTGCGAGGTCGTCGGCCTTCAGCCAGATTTCATATGTGTTCATTTCCTTGAGCACATTCTGACCGAATTCGGTTGTCAGAGCCGACAACTCGGCCGACAGTTCCCGGTACTTCTCGCGGTCGGCACCCTGAAGGTCGGCACCCTGAAGAGCGAAACTGTCGTATGTCTTCTGAAGGAGCATCTGGTCCTCGTGGTCTATATCGAGCTTGGCGCGATTGTCATATACATGCTTCACCCGCTTCCACAAGCCCTCGTTGAGCACTATCGAAGTGGAATAGTCGCTTAGCTTGCGGGAAGCGTCGACAGCAACAGCCATCATGGCGTCATTGCTGTGAGCCGACAAAAGCGGATAGAAAACATTGAGCACTCGGTCGAGCTCGGCGCCGGACCGCTCGAGAGCGACAATGGTATTTTCGAAATCCGGCTCTGCCGGATTGGCTACAATAGCATCGATTTCGGCGCGGGCGGCATCTATGCCACGGTCTATGGCGGGCTGCCACTGTGAATCGTCAATGAGGGAGAACGGCGGTGTGCCGTGCTCGGTTGCGAACGGAGAGAAGAACGGATTTTCTGCCTGCATTACAATTGAGCTGCTTAATATGGTAGCGGCGGCAACTGCCGCTGCACTTATTCTGAACATTTTATTGATTTTGATTTTACAAATTAGAAGTCAATAGTTTTAATTGACAAAAATACAAAAACCATGCCGAAAATCCAAATCCGCAATTTTCCGCATATTTTTTTGTCAGGCCGTCGCTTTAATCGTATTTTTGTAGAATATAACCGTCAATTTTGAAGTTCTAATTATCTATGAAAATAAAAAGGTTTCTGCTCGGAACGGCTCTTTTTGCCGGACTTGCGGCGCAGGGCGCAGCCGTTATGCCGGAAAATGACTGGCATGGAGCCCGCTGGATTGGCGCAGGCAATGAACTGGCTCTATATCCGCAATATCTGCCGGTTTTCAGACTCGAATGCGCATTTGAGAGCGAGGGATCGAAAAACACCATATTTTTCGGTGCAAACGACGAACGGCTCGGCAAAGCGTTTCTCAACAAAGAACATGTAGAAGCAGACAAAGGTACATCGTACATAGCACTCGAACTCGACGGCAAGCGAGGCAAAGCCCGGCTCCTGCGTCGCAACTATATTGCAAATGAAGACATTCCGTCTGTAATAGCAGAAACCGACTATACCTACAAACGCGGTCCACAAAAGGTCGACATCAGCTGCTCGCTCGGAAACCTCGAAATCAGCATCGACGGCAAACCGGTGTTCTCCAAGGGAATAAATCCATATGGCAACGGAGGAGACTATATGGCCTATCCGGTTCTGGCCGATGTCGGCCTTACTTCCGACGGCTCTGTCAAAGGAAATTTCACCATAAGAAATTTCCGCTCGCCAAATGCAGTCTTAAGCACCATCGAAGACATTGCGGCAGCCCCCGGCGATACGGTTTTTGCCTCCCCTGCAATCACCGGCCAACCAATGCTCAGAAGCAAGCTCAACATTAAAAAAGCTCTTAAAAAAGCGAGTCTAAAAGCAAGCGCGCGCGGCATATACACAGTCAAAATCAATGGCAAACGCAGCTCCGACGCATACTTTGCCCCCGGAGCATCGCAGTACAACCGCACTCATTATTATGACACAGCCGATATCACTTCTTTGCTCAGGCAAGGTGATAATACTTTTGAAGTGCAGCTTGCCGAGGGTTGGTGGTGCGGTCCGGCCACGTTCATCGGCGATAACTGGAATTTCTATGGCGACCGTCCGTCGTTTCTGTCTCTGATTGTTCTCGAATATGAAGACGGGTCTGTAGAATACGTGCCAAGCAAGGCCGACCAATGGGAATACAGTACCGACGGCCCCCTTGTGTGCGGTTCTTTCTTTCAGGGAGAAATATACAATGCCGGCACAGAACCCGAAAAAATGACATGGCAGCCGGCCAAAGAGATAGCTCTCGAAGGCACTGTTCCCCAAACAAGCCCCGACTCATGGCCCATGCCCGGTGACTACAGCAACTGGCGTCTCACAGAATCCCTCGGCCCGGCGGTGACCGCCGTAGATACCCTCACTGCAATTTCCATGACTCAGCCATGCCCGGGAGTTTTTATCTACGACATGGGGCAAAACCATGCAGGTGTGCCACTGATAAATTTCAGGAACCTCGAAGCGGGAAAAACTGCAAACATGCGCTATGCTGAAGTCCTCTACCCCACTACTGAAAAATATGCCTCAAATGCCGGCGAAATGATGATGGAGAACATTCGCGCAGCTATGGCACAAGACAAATACATTGCCGCAGGCGAATCTATGGAAACATTCTCGCCAACGAGCACATTCCACGGCTACCGCTATATCGAAATCACAGGCATAGACGAGGCTCTTCCTCTCGACGACGTGCGTTCGGTAGCGCTCAGTTCCATACCCCGCATGACAGCGCATTTCGAATGTTCCGACAGCAGCCTCAACCGTCTGTGGAAAAACATCGAATGGTCTACACGCAGCAATTTCATATCAGTTCCTACTGATTGTCCGCAACGCAACGAACGCATGGGCTGGTCGGGAGATATAAGCGTATTCACACCATCTGCCAACTATCTCGCCGACGCAGACCTCTTCCTGAGACGCCACATGCAGGCCATGCGCGACTGCCAGCGACCCGACGGCCGATTCCCCGACATCGCTCCTACAGGCTTCGGATTCGGCGGATTTCTATGGGGCTCGGCAGGGATAGTGCTGCCATACGAGTGCTGGCGTCACTACGGCGACACTGCAATAATCGCAGAAAACTACGATGCCATGAAACTATACATGAACTATGTTGCTGAAAAATGTATAGACAAGACAAGCGGAATTATCGTGCAGTCACGCCAATGGGGTGACCTCGGAGACTGGCTAAGCCCCGAACACGACCGCAACGACAAATCGCTCATATGGGAAGCGTACTATATAAACTGCCTGCGCATGATGGCCGAAATAGCAGAACAGCTGGGCTACGGCCAAGATGCTGAGAACTTCGGCAGACTCCGCGAAAACCGCATAGCATTCTTCAAAAACACCTATATCGACCCCGAGACCCGAAAGACACGCTTCTCGGCGTTCGAACCGGCGAAACAAGGCCAGCCGGTTGACACTCAGATATCCTATGTGCTCCCGATTGCCTTCGGAATCATCGACCCGACCACAGACCGCGGCTTCACAGATAATTTTCTTGCAACAATACGACGTCACACCACAGCCGATGACGGACGTGAATGTCCACCACACTCGCTTATGACCGGATTCATCGGAACAGCTCAGATAATGAACGCTCTAAGCGCCTGCGGGGTCGATGAAGACGCATATGCGCTGCTTACATCACACAACTATCCGTCGTGGCTCTATCCTGTAGACCAGGGGGCGACAAGCATCTGGGAAAGGCTCAATTCATATACTATACACGATGGTTTCGGAACAAACAACAGCATGAACTCGTTCAACCATTACAGTTTCGGTGCTGTCGCCCAGTGGCTCATGAGCAACTGCGCCGGAATACGCCGCAACGACGCGGGCAGCGGCTTCGCCGAGTTTATATTTGAGCCGACGGTCGACCCGCGCCCCGACGGCATATCGCACGCCTCGGCAAGCTACGACTCCCCTTGGGGAACAATCTCAAGTTCGTGGAAAAAGACCGAATCGGGCGTCATATATGAATTCGCAGTACCTGAAGGCTGCAAGGCTCGCCTGCGCCTTCCCGGCAAAACAGAAAAAATATTGAAATCAGGAAAATATAATTTCACCATATGAAAAACGGATTTTTCAGGGTCGCGGCTGCTTCGCCGCTTGTCACCGTAGCCGATACCGCAGCCAATACCGAGCGTATTATCGATCTCGCGCGCCGCGCTCATGATGCCGGGGCCGACGCTGTCGTTTTCCCGGAAATGAGTGTCACGGCATACACCTGCGCCGATCTGTTCCATAACACAGCTTTGCTTGAAGGCGCCGAAAAGGGCATTGCAGACATAACAGAAGCCAGCCGCACCATGCCCGGTCTTCTTATAATGGTCGGAGCACCGCTGAGAAAAAACTACTCGCTCTTCAACGCCGCCTACACCATCTGCGAAGGAGACATCGTAGCAACCGTCGAAAAGGCTTACATTCCCAATTACAACGAATTCTACGAACGTCGGTGGTTTCAGGCCTCTGAATCTGTGCCCGGCTCAACAATCATACGGCACAAAGGAGTAGACCTTGCCATCGAAATATGCGAAGACCTCTGGGTGCCGGTTCCGCCAAGCTGCCACGCAGCCATGGCCGGCGCCAAAATCATATTCAATCTCTCGGCAAGCCCAGACCTGATTGGCAAATATGCATATCTTACTTCTCTTGTGCGCCAGCAGTCGGCGCGCTGCATGGCCGGATACGTCTACGCCTCGGCCGGATTCGGAGAATCAAGCACAGACCTGGCCTTCGACGCCAAACTGCTCATTGCGGAAAACGGCTCGCTTCTGGCACGAAACGAGCGATGGCAGGCTGGGCCGCAGCTTATTCTGGCCGATATAGACACCGAAGCCATAGCCCGCGACCGTATGCACATGGGCACATTCTACGACTGTGCCCGTCGCAACGATGCCTCCGCCATTATAGCGCAAACGCCATCTGAGACTAAAGAGGCGGACTACGACAATCTTCTCCGCCATATCGACCCCCATCCTTTCGTACCCTCTGCCGACGACATGCTCAAGGAACGATGCGAGGAAATATTCAACATTCAGGTTTCCGGGCTATGCCAACGCTTGGCCGCCACTCATTGCAAATGTCTCGTAATCGGTATTTCGGGCGGTCTGGACTCCACTCTGGCTCTTCTCGTTGCCGTCCGCGCTTTCGACCGCCTCGGCCTCGACCGCAAAGGCATTGCCGGAGTCACCATGCCAGGCTTCGGTACAACCGGCCGCACACACGGAAACGCCGTAGCACTCATGAAAGCCCTCGGTGTAGACATGCGCGAAATCTCCATCGTACCCGCCGTAATGCAGCACTTTGCCGACATCGGGCATAACCCAGACATTCAGGACGTGACCTATGAAAACTGCCAGGCTCGCGAACGCACCCAAATACTGATGGACCTCGCCAACGAACTCAGAGGCATGGTGCTCGGAACCGGCGACCTTTCCGAACTCGCTCTCGGCTGGGCAACTTACAACGGCGACCAGATGTCTATGTACGGCGTAAATGCCGGCGTTCCAAAGACACTGGTGCGTCACCTCACCGCCTATGTCGCAGCCGATACCGACGACGAAGCCGTCCGCCGCCCGCTGCTCGACATCATCGACACTCCAATAAGCCCCGAACTCATTCCGGCCGCAGCCGACGGCACAATCAAACAGAAGACAGAAGACCTCGTCGGGCCTTACGAACTACACGACTTCTTCCTCTACTATACACTCCGCTACGGTTTCAGCCCCGAGCGGATATTCCTGCTTGCGCGCCACGCATTCGAAGGAGCGTATCCGGTCGAGACCATCGAAAAATGGCTCCGCACATTCTTCCGCCGCTTCTTCACCCAGCAGTTCAAGCGCTCCTGCATGCCCGATGGCCCGAAAGTCGGCAGCGTCTGCCTATCCCCCCGCGGCGACTGGCGCATGCCCTCCGACGCCTCCTCCTCCCTCTGGCAACTCTAATACCCTATAATAAACTTGTTTCGGGGCAGACTCACTAAGAAAGTCTGCCCCGAAACAAATTCTGTTGCTTATATACAGCAATCCTATTTCAAAAAATATATCGGTGCAACTAGTCAGGCTCACCGCCTAAACTTTATCCATCTGGACTATCTCACTGCAATCTTGCGTCCATTGATTATATATACGCCCGGGGCAAGCCCTGCAGAGGCATTTGCAGAAGGAACAGATACCCGAACCTTTACTCCAGACAGGCTAAATACATCGACAAGAGCATCGCTATCAGCAATTGGTGTTCCAATACCCGAAAGCTCTTTGGTAACGATAAGGAAATTCGACCAAGGCAATGTATTGTCGTAGCCTGTAGCTTCAGGGAGCAACTTAAGCGTAGCGTTTTTATATACAGATTCTTCGAAGCAATTGCTTGTTCCTGTCGGTGCGACGGCTGCGAATGACTCTATAGTCTCGATTTCTTTACAACCATAAAAAGCATATGAGCCAAGCGACTGAATTGTCGAGCCGAGCAATACGGTTTTGAGCGATGTACAGCCATTGAACGAACTTGCACCGATTTTTGTAACGGTGTCTCCAATATTAATTTCCGAAATAGCGCTACAGCCATCAAGCACATAGTTTGAAATCTCTGTCACTGCCTTAGGAAATTCAAATGCTGAGAGCGACGCACATTTGCGGAATGCATAATTACCAATTATCTCAACTGACATCGGTAAATTTATCGAAGTCAGCGAAGAGCACGAGGCAAAAGCATATTCCTTTATTTCGGTGGTTGCAGAAGCAAGCGTCACATCCTTGAGCGAAGAGCACCCGGAAAAGAGACTTTTGGGTACAACCGTAATAGTTTCTGGAATAACCACACCATCAAGAGACAAACAGTCCTCAAATACATAATCACCAAGAGTTTTTAACCCTGAGGGAAGAACCACCGATTTCAGCGCCGCACAATCGGAGAACGCTTGAATTGCTATATTATCAACAGTTGCGGGTATCTCAATGCTTTCGAGAGACGAGCAGTGCATAAACGCCCGATAACCAATACTTTTGAGACCATCGGGAAATGTGATAGTCTTGAGAGCGGTGCAGTTATTGAACATTGTCTCGGGTATCTCTTCTATTTTAGCATTGATGTCAACATTTTCCAGTGCTGTACAGCCTGAAAATAGATTTTCACCTATCGATGTAACCGAAGCCGGTATTTCTATATTCTTAAGTTCCTTACACGTATTGAATACATATCGGCCAAGCGTCGTCAGATTCTTCGGTAACAACAAATCGGTCAAGGCCCAGCATTGGTTAAATGTATAATCCTTGAGTTCGATCAGCTTTGCAGCCGACATATCGATAGCTTCCAGTTGCTTGCAGAACGAAAAAGCATACGAATCAAGCATTTCGAGAGATGCCGGCAACGTAAGTTTTTCTACTGTACTCATATAGAATGCCTGATAGCCGATTGAAGTTATACCTTCCGGCAGAGTTAATTCGGTAAGGCCTAATTTATAGAAAGCCTGCTGTCCTACCGTCGTAACTGTATTTGGAATAGTAAGCGAGTTCACCGTAGACGAAGAGAATGCATTATCGCCGATAGCAATCACAGTCCAATCTGTTCCGTCAATAGTCACAGTTGATGGAATGACAACGTCGCCGGAATAATCGCCGACAGGCTTCGACCAGGAATCTGGAGCTGGTATGTGATAAGTTACTTCAAGTGTTTTGTCTGCTTCCAAAAGTTTATTATAGGCTATTCCATTGATTTCGACATCGAATGCCGAGACATTGGATATAGAGGCGATTACAACCGCGAGAAATAGCAATGTTCTTTTCATAAGACAACGGATTAGATATTATGGCGCAAAGATAGCAAAATTCCACAACAAACCAAATATAACAAGCAAAAAGAAAGTACAAAGCATATTCCGACAATTCGCCCACAACAACAAAAACGAGACTGTCTATGGAAGATAGACAATCTCGTTCAATTATCACTAAAAAACCGTTAGAGGGGTTTTATGGAAATGGCGAAGCCGCCGCCTGGGGCTGAAGCGAGCTTCAGTTTGGTTTTGGCGTCTACTTTCTTTTTTACTATAGTATAGGCCTGGGGATTTGTGAGGTAATGTGCGTCGGGGGCATCGGCATATATAGTAGCCTCATATTTGCGGTCCTTGTCGAGGAAATCGAGTTTCAGCTCGGTCTTACGGCTATCGGCCGATATTCCGCCGACAAACCAGTCGTCGGTGCCCTTTGCCTTGCGGGCGGCCGTAATATATCGTGCGGGCTCGGCTTCGAGATAGAGGCTCTTATCCCAGTCTACAGCCACGTCCTTGATGAACTGGAAGGCATCCATGAAGCGGCTGTATACCTCGGGCACGTCGGCTGCCATCTGCAGCGGGCTATACATAGTCACATAAAGAGCAAGCTGGCGGCATATAGTAGTATTGACATGGCTCTTGTTGTCGGGATTGTTAAGGTTCATGTCGTTTTCGAAAATACCGGGCGTATAGTCCATCGGGCCACCCTGCAGGCGGGTGAACGGCAGCACACATGTGTGTGTCACGCTGTTGCCCGCAAACGACTCGTACTCGGTGCCTCGGGCACTCTCGTTGCCAATCAGGTTGGGATATGTGCGGCAGAGACCTGTGGGGCGCACAGCCTCATGTGCGTTCACCATAATATGATGCTTTGCGGCCTCTGTCACGGCATAGAGATAGTGGTTGTTGAGCCACTGTCCGTAGTGGTGTTCGCCTCGGGGAAGAATATCGCCCACATAGCCGCTTTTCACGGCGTTGTAGCCATATTTGTTCATAAGATTGTAGGCGTCTTTCATATGGCGCTCATAATTGCGCACCGACGACGATGTCTCGTGGTGCATCATCAGGCGCACACCTTTGGAGTGAGCATACGAATTGAGCGAATCGATGTCGAAGTCGGGATAAGGCGTCAGGAAGTCAAACACATAGTCCTTTTTGTTGCCCGACCAGTCCTCCCAGCCGATATTCCAGCCCTCTACAAGCACCTGGTCGAAGCCATGCTCGGCGGCGAAGTCAATGTATTTCATCACATTGGCCGTATTGGCAGGGTGAACACCATTCGGTTTCACGGTCGAATAGTCGAGGCGGTCGAGTTTTACCGACGGCAAATCCCATGTATATGCCCATGGCTTGCCATGGCCTATCATTTCCCACCATACGCCGATATACTTCACAGGCTTTATCCACGAAGTGTCTTCATACTTGCAGGGCTCGTTGAGATTGAGGATAAGGTTGGAAGCGAGCATGTCGCGGGCATCGTCGCTCACCATGACAGTGCGCCAGGGCGATGTGCAGGGCGACTGAAGATGGCCCTTGTTGCCCTGCGCGTCGGGTGTGAGCCACGACTCAAACACGAAATTCTTGTCATCGAGATTGAGGTGCATGCACGAGTAGTCTACGAGAGCGGCCTCGTGGAGATTGATATAGAGCCCGTCGTCGCTCTTAAGCTGAAGCGAGGTCTGCACGCCTGTGGGCGAGAACTGCTCCTGCGAAAGGTTGTGCTCCACGTCGCGGGCATTGAGACCACGGATTTCAGAAAGGCGGCTCTCGGTATATTCGTATTCCTGTGTATCGTAGTCGCCGATAATCCACCATGCGGTCATGTCGCCGGGCATCGCAAACTGAGTGTGTTCCTCCTTGATTACAAAATAATTGAGTGCATGTTGCTGGGGGAACTCATAGCGGAATCCCACGCCGTCGTCGTACACACGGAATCGGATATCTACCCGACGGTTATTGGCCGGCTGTGTCAGATGCGCCACCATTTCACGGTAGTTATTGCGGATATGGCTGTTCTCGCCCCAGACAGGCTGCCAGGTTTCGTCGAATTCCGATGTTTCGACCGAAGCGAGCTCGAATCCGTCCATAAGGTCGGGAGCATTTACCAGCTCGAGGCCGAGACGCGAGGGCATGATTACGTTTTTCTGCTTGTATGTCACGGAATACTGCGGACGTCCGCCGACAACATCGAAATCAGCCACTACATTCCCGTCGGGCGATGTCACCTGCACGGCGACGACATCAAGTGCGACGGCTGCAAGAGCCGCAAGTAAAAGCGTCTTTTTCATTATTTGGTAAGTTTCACGATTTTACATCCATGAGCGGGCACGGTTGCCTTAACAGCGCTCACTTTACCCTCGTCTGAATGACTCCAGAGGTCGCGCTGGTTCATTTCACCGTCGATACCGAAACGCGACAATGCGACATCGAAGCTCTGCGATGATTCACTGCGGTTGAAGAGACCGACTACATAACTGCCATCGCTCATTGTGCCATACCAGATATTGCTGTCCGAAGCATTGATATCGTCCGACAGAGGCTTGCCTACAAAGCGGTCGGCGTTGAGAGCGAGCATCTCTTCGTTTGTATAGAAGCGTGTATTGTCGCCGATGGTATAGTACTGGTCGGCTACAGTCACAGGGCCTCCGGCCATAAGCTGGAGTGAAATCACAGTCTGCTTCTCAGCCTCGGTGTCGAACTTGTTGAGACGTATGAAGTCGCCATCGAGAATCACCTTATCGCGGCCGGCGATATGCGACCAGTGAATAAATCCGTCGAACATGTTCATGCTGTTGGGCCAGCTGTTCCAAATCTTGCCTTTGTCGGCAGCCGAGCAATGCCACCAGCCTCCGCCGGCAGTATCGGCAACAATTCGCACCATATTGCCGTAGAGCGCCTCGACTTCGGCGTCGTTGTTGAGGTGAGGCATCACCAGCGACGTGAATATGCCGTATTTCTTGGCCGATTCGGCAATATATGACAGAGCGCGGGCATACGACTCGCGGCCATAGCCGTGGCCGACAACACCGATATTTCTGTCTTTGCCGTCTTCATACCACGACAGGAAGTCCATGCGGATATAGTCGATGCCAAGTTCGGCATAGTGCTTGAAAAATCCGTCGATATATTCGCGGGTACCGGGATTCTCGGCCACCGCCCAGTTGAACCACAGATTTTCAGCAGAAGGATTCATTATGTCGCCGGTATGATTGTAGTACAGGTCGCCGAATGTATATTCGGTTCCTTCTATCTTGGTCTCTCTCGGACCGTGAATCCACAAAGGATTGTCATATACGCCCACTTTGAGCCCTTTGGCACGGCATTTGGCGACAAGGTCCTTGAGCGACATAGAGCCGTAGTGTGTCATGTATCCCGAGGCGTCGTTGGCAAGCATGGGAATGAAACCGTCGGTGCATACCATATCATAGCCATAGGGCTTGAGATCGGAGGCAACCCAGTCGATAATCTTATCCCACTCAGCCGGAGTGATATCCATATTCTCGTTGGCGACACCGTTCTGCTCCTGCTCATAGCAGTATTCATATACACTCCAGTAGAGAGGAGCCTTGAACACGTGTATATCTTCCACCACCGGTAGCTCGGGCAACTCGTAGCGTGGCGGATATTTCATCTTATAGTTTTCGTCGTCGCATGCCGACAGCAGCCCGGCCCCGAGGACCACAGCCAATGTCGCAGCGCTGATTTTAAATACGTTTTTCATATTATTGATATAAAAGGGCCGACGGCGTCCGACCGCCGACCCTTATTACTTATTACCTATTACTTATTACTTAACAGACACTGCCGCTATGGTCCACTCCTTGAGATTGAAGGTGATTTTATACTTGCCGGCCTCGGTTACGCGCCACTGATCGTCGGGCGAAGTCGTGTAGATGAAGTCGGAAGCCGATACCCCGGCCGACGAAACTGTCACATTACCACTCGAAGGACGAAGGAAGGGAGCGTTGAAATCCTTGACTGTGCATGCCTTGAATATACCCTCTTTAAGGTCGCCGGTCCATGTGAACACGCCATCGGCCTCCTTAGTAAATTCCCGGGCGTCGTCGAGACTCCAGCCGCCGGCAGTAGCATCGCCAATCATATAGAGTACGTCGGTCTCTATCGGCGCAGGCTTGCCGGAGGGCACCTCCACCTTTATAGTATAGTTCAGGAGATCGAGCGTAATCTTATATTCACCGGCCTCGGTTACCTGCCATTGGTCGTCGGGGTCGGTGGTGTAAACGAAATCTGTAGCAGATACACCGGCTTTAGATACTGTCACACCGCTGCTGGCGGGGCGAATAAAGGGTGCGCCGAAGTCCTTGATGGTGCAGGCCTTGAAAGTGCCTTCTTTGAGGGTGCCCTGCCATGTAAAAATATACTTCGATTCTTTGGTGTATGCAGTGGCGTCATCGAGACTCCAGCCGCCGGCAGTTGCTTCGCCTATCATCCATACATTATCGGCTACAATACCTTCTTCAGGTTCTTCAGAGCCGCCGTTTTCCACATATACGGCCTCGATTGTATTATTCTCAAGATCAAGAGTTATTTTATACTCGCCGCCGTCGGTCACACGCCACTGATCATCGGGCGAAGTCGTGTAGACGAATTCGGGAGCCGATACACCGGCTTTTGACACTGTCACATCGCTGCTTGCGGGGCGAATGAAGGGTGCGCTGAAATCGCGGATTATACATGCCTTGAAAGTTCCGCCTACAAGCTGGCCCTGCCAGACAAACGCATGGTCCTTACCATCGGCCTTTTCGAAATGCTGAGCATCGTCGAGGCTCCAGCCGTTGGGTGTGGCGTCGCCTATCATCCATACATCGCCGGCTGAGAGGAGCGGGTTCTCGTCCTCTTCTAAATCCGAAAGGTATTCCACAGCTACGGTATATGCAGCGAGGTCGAAAGTCATGCGGTAGTTGGCGCGGTAAGTCACTTTCCACTTGTTGTCGGGGTTTGCCGTGAACACGAAATCACCGGCGGCGACACCATCCTTGTTGATTTCAACATCGGCGCTCGAGGGGCGCACAAAATCGACATCCCAGCTTCCGGCCACAAGACATGCCTTCATCTCGCCGGTCTTGAGTTCGCCTTCATACACGAATGTATAATCGCCTGTCTTCTCAAGAGGCGTCGGGCTGTCGATATTCCAGCCCGCAGGAGTGGCGTCGCCTACAAGATACAGAGTCTCGGTGCTGATAGGGTCTTTAGGCAGTTCGGGAGCTCCACCGTTATAGCGGGTAGACATCTTCCAGTTGCGGAGGTCGAATGTGAGTGTATAGACACCGGCCTCTGTCACACGCCATTTCTGGTCGGGGTCGCCGGCATGCATTTGGAACGATGCATTGTCGATATCGCTTGTGCCGATAGGACACTGGTCTTCCAATGGGCGGATAAAGGGAGCATCCCAACTGCCGGTAACCAGACAAAGCTTCATTTCACCGGCATTGAGCGAACCGCTCCATTCAAAGACAAGAGGGTCTGACTCTGTGGCGGTAAAAGGAGTCGGGGTGTCGATACTCCAGCCATTGGGCGTGGCATCACCCACCATATAAAGGGCCGACGCCTTTATCGGCAGATTGCCGTCTATGATCACGAGGTCTTTCTCGTCCTCGCAACCGGCCAGCGTTGCTGCGGCAAACACCGCAGCTGCCATATATATCTGTTTAATCTTCATAATTTCCTATTTCAACTATATATTTATCAGCTATTATACCCCGGATTCTGTACAAGGTCGGGATTGGCGTCGAGAATCGGGCGCATAAGCGGGAATATCTCGTAATGACTGTCGGCATCGGGAGTCTTATCCCACCAGCGGCCTGTGCTGAACACTCCGAAACGGATAAGGTCGATACGGCGACGGCCTTCGGCGAAAAATTCGCGGCCCCACTCGTCGAGCATCTCCTTTTCATTCAGTTCAACCTTGCCTTCGGGCTGATAGAGCACTTCGTCGTAGTTCTCTGCCGGATAGTTACGTTTGCGAACACTGTTGAGCAGTGCGGCGGCATCGCTCTTGCGACCCTTGCGGATTTTGCACTCGGCAAGCATATATATCACCTCGGGCAGACGGATTTCGGTGAAGTCGCTTTCCATCTGGTGGGCGTCCTCGTCGGAATAGAAGGGATATTTGGCAAAGTGCCAGCCTGAGTTGTGGTCGCCGTTGGAGAGCGAACTGTTCTTGTCGGTAGGCCACTTGTCGGGGGCGAGGCTCAGGAAGCGGCCCACGGCGTCGCGGATATAGAGGTCATAGGGGCTTTCGGGAGCACGCACACGCTTGGTGGCGCCGTTTTCGTCGACATATTCAAGATATCCGTAGAGGAACATACCTTCGCGGCGGCTGTCGCCGAGGTTGCGGTATAGTTTCATACGCTCGTCGCCGGGATACTTGCGGAAATTCTGCACGGGCATACCCAGTGTATAGTCATAGAGCTCGCCGTTGAGGTCATAGCTCGGAGAGGCGGCATACTTGCAGTTATGGTCGCCGGCCTTGCACTTGGCGTCGCCGAAGTAGTAGCGGGCACGAGAAGGAACGGTCCACCAGTATGTGTCGCCCTGATAGTGCCAGTATGTATAGCCCTGATCGGCGGGGAAACCGAATATCACTTCATCGCTGGTATCGTTGTTCCAGTCGAATGCAGCATCCCACCGGTCGGCGATGGCATAGGGGCCATATACACCGTCGAGAATATCCTGAGTCACTTTCTCGCAGTCATCCCAGCGCTCTTCGCCCACATACACGCCGGCATTGAGATAGAGACGTGCCAGGAGGGCTGCGGCGCCGGCCTTGGTCCACTGACCCTGGATGGAGGCCTGCGAACCGAGACTTTCTTTCTTGGCAAGGAGGTCGATACAGTCTTTGAGCTCGGATTCTATGAAATCGAACACAAACTTAGGTTCAACCTGGCCTACGGAGTTCATCGACATGTCATTGAAACTCACCGCCAGGGGTACATTGCGGAATGCATCGAGCAGACGGATATAGAACCAAGCGCGGAGAGCGCGGCACTGAGCGGCAAGATTGTCGAACTCGGCCTGCGAGAAGCCGAACTTTACTGGGTCGAGTATCTGCATGTCCTCGATTACATAGTTGCACTGGCCTATGCCCTGGAAACAGCCGTTCCACTCGGTCTGGGCGTCACCGCCGTCCTCCACATTCCACTGGTGATAGTGGAGTTTGCGCCAGCGGCCTCCGTCGTCCCACCAGCCGTCGCGACTCGGGGTTATGAGCTGGTCGGCAGTAAGTTCATTGAGCACATGGCGGCTCTGAATGCTCCAGAACGCATGCTCGAAGGGGCGGAAGACAGCGCGGACAACGTCGCTCTTGGTGTTATAATAGTTTTGGGTGCCCACCTGGTCATAGAGCGTCTCGTCGAGATTGGTGCAGGCTCCCGCGGCGATGGCGAGCGCGCCGGCCGCCGCAATATATTTCAGTGATTTGATTTTCATAGCAGTAAGATTTTAGAAATCAAGCTGGACACCGAGTATGAACTGACGTGTCGAGGGGAAGTAGTTGCGCGAACCCTGTGCGCCTGGTTCGAGACCGTTCACCTGATAGTTCGAAGGGTCGATGCCGCTGAACTTGGTGATGGTAAACACGTTCTTCATCGTGCCGTATAGGCGGATTTTGTCGATAAAGCGCCACTGCGGCACATTGAGCGTGTAGCCCAGTGTAATCTGGTCGAGTTTGAAGTAGTCGCCACGCTCAAGGAAGTAGTCGGTCACGGCATGCGACGATGTCGGACTGATGGCGAAATTCTTGCCATAGGCTTTCTTGAGCACGTTGCCGGTGAATTTGCGGGTTCCGTAGTAAAAATCGTGTATATTGAATATATCGAAGCAGAAAGCGCCGCGGAAGAAGAGGCTGAGGTCGAAATTGCGGTAGCGGAAGTTGTGCGTTGTAGAGAGTGTGAACTTCGGCATGCCGTTGCCCACTTTCTGGCGGTCGGCTTCAGAAGCCTGCGAGGCATTGATGATGTCGCCGTCTTTGTCGTAGACAAGCCATTCGCCGTCTTCGTTGATACCGGCGTAGCGCCACATGAAGAAGTTGCCGACAGATTCACCCTTCTCAATACGCTGGAGATTGTAGAAAGGATAAGGGTCTTCGGTGCCGCAGACGTTGTAATAGTCCTGTCCGACATACTCCGAATTGCTGAAATCGACAAACTTATTGCTCATTGTAGTGCCGATGACATTGAAGTTATAGTCAAACTCCTTGGTCTGCACAGCATTGAAGCTCAGGTCGACCTCAAAGCCGGTATTCTTCATAGTTCCGACGTTCACGAAAGTCTCGTCGTGCAGATAAGGCGGAACAGGCACTTTGTAGTTGCCGAGAAGGTCCTGCGTACGGCGGTTGAAATAGTTGAGTGAACCATAGAAACGGTTGTTGAACATCGAGAAATCGACACCGACGTTCCAGTTTTTGCCTTTCTCCCAGCGAAGATTGGGATTGACATTCTTCGACGGGCCCCATACCTGTATGAACTTGCCGTTATAGAGATAATAGCCGAAGCCGCTCATGGTGTTGAGCGAGTTATAGCTGCCGAAGTCCTGGTTGCCGGTTTCGCCGTAGTCCGCGCGGATTTTAAGGTCGTTGAGCCATTCGCGCGAGCCTTCCATAAATTCTTCCTGGCTAATACGCCAGCCTGCCGATACCGCGGGGAAATTACCCCACTTGTTGTTGGCGCCGAACTTCGACGAACCTTCATGACGAAGCGACGCAGTGACGAGATACTTGCCATCCCAGTCGTAGCTCACACGACCGAAGAATGAGATAAGTTTGGCGTCGTTCTTGTAGCTGCTCATGCACACTTCGCCTTCGTCCTTGGCAAACTCGCCGGTGCCGATATTGTCGGCGTGGAGACCGTCGTTGGGAAAGTCGGCATTATTCACAGAGAAACCTTCGTACTGCGAATACTGATAGCTGTAGCCTACCATCGCCTTGATATTGTTCTTGCCGAGACGGGCGCTGAAATTGGTAATCCATTCGAGGATATACTGGCGCTCCTTGGAGTAGCTGCGGCTCGCCTGACCGTCGCGACCGGCATTGACAGCCTGGGTGCTTGTCGACGGGCGGAACCAGGTGTTGTTGTTGTCGTACTGATGGTCGGCAAACATAATCTGGGTGTTGAGCGTATAGGGGCAGTCGTCGCCCTTCCAGAAGAGGGGAAGGAGATTGAGACGGGCTGTAGCATCCCAGTCGAGAAGTTTGGTGTCGCCGTGGTCGGTTTCGAGTCGCTGTGATTCCACAGGGTTGTAGCCTACCACCTGACCCTGGAAATTATAGTAGCGTGTAGGGTTCTCGGGGTCCATCAGCGGTGTGGTCGGATTAGCCTCGAGAGCGTTTTTGAACACGCCCCAGTCGGCCTGGTCGCGGTATATGATACGCGGGGCAAGGTTTACAGTAAAATTGAAGAGGCCGCCTTTGGTAGTATGCGACAGAGCCGCACGACCGCCATATTCCTCACGGCGCGAACGGAGGTCGATACCCTTGTGGTCGCGATAGTCAACACTCACGCGATAGTTGCTGCGGTCGTTGCCGCCGCTGAGGCTAAGAGTATGATGGTGAGCGAAACCGGTGCGGCTAACGCCGTCGAGCCAGTCGTAGTTGCCGCCGAGGTCAACGCCGTTGTCACCCCAGCCAAGGCGCACATCGCGATATTCCTGAGCGTTCATCATGTCGAGTTCCTTCTTGATTTTATCCCATGCGAAGGTGCCGGAATAAGAAGTGTGGATAGCGCCGTCCTTGGTTCCCTTCTTGGTTGTCACAAGGATTACGCCGTTGGAGCCGCGGGTGCCATAGATAGCAGAGGCGGCACCGTCCTTGAGTACGTCGAACGATGCGATATCGTTGGCATTGAGGTTGGTAAGATTACCGCCGGGCACACCGTCGATGACAATCAGCGGGCCGAGACCTGCCGAGCGCGACGACACGCCACGAATCTGGATACTGGCCTGATTATTGGGGTCTGCGGCACCTGTATTGGTAATAGATACGCCCGGAACCTTGCCCTGAATAAGCATCGAGGGGTCGAGAGAGCTCACCGAAAGGAAGTCTTTCTCGCCTACGTGAGAGATTGCCGAGGTCAGTTCTTTTTTATCCATCGTGCCATAGCCGATTACGACCACTTCTTCAAGCAGTTCGTTGTCGGGAGTCAGTTCGACAGTAATCTGCGAGCGCCCTTCGAGAGCGATTTCGCGTGTCTTAAAACTTACATAGGAAACCACGATAGTTGCCTTGGGGTCGACGCCCTTGATAGCAAAAGCGCCGTCGAGATCTGTGGCAGCAGCAAGCTTTGTGCCTTTTACAGCTACCGACGCTCCTATCAGGGGCTCGCCGGTGCCGGCCTCCACCACTGTGCCCGAAAGCTGGATTGTCTGCGCGGCAGCCTCCATGGAAAGCCCCGCGGCAAACAGCATAAACAGCAGCGCAGCGAAAATGTGCAATGGTGTTTTCATTGGGTAGATTTTAGAAATGGATGATATATTGGTTAATTAAATTCAAGGTCAACCGGACACGCTCTGGAGCATTGTCCGGGAACAAAATTAAGACACATTCAAGATATTGGAAATAGGGTCAAGTCTTTTTTAAGGTAGTTAAAACGGCAACAAGCTATACTACAGCTTATTGCCGAATTTTAACACATCAATTATTAAGATTTGTAAAAGACCGTTTTGAATCAAATGTGACCCCTGTCGGCCCTTTTTTCAGGGTTTTGGAATAGCCATCACGGCCTCATCAAAGCTTCCTTTCGGCACCGCTGCGCGGGCCTTGATTTTTGCTTTATAGACATAGACAGTGTTTACCGACAGACACAAATACTGTGCTATCTCGGCTGTAGCCGTAATGCCAAGCCGCATCAGCGCGAAGATTCTCACCTCGGTGGGAAGTTTGCCGCCAGTGAGGCTTATCCCCTGCCCCGGCTGCAAGAGCCGGTTAAACTCTTCAACAAAATTGGGGAACAGTTTGAGAAACGCACTGTCGAACGACGCATACATGCGAGCCTGCTCCCGGCGCACACCCATGTCGGAGAGTATGGAGCTGAGTTCGGCATATTGCTTTCCTTTAAGTTTGAGCAAGGCTCTGGTAGTCTTTTCCTCCACTTCATTCACAAAGTCGGTATTGCTGTAGAGCGTCTGTATTATATATTGGTCTTTGATTTCCGTGGCTTCGCGCAACTGAGAGTTAAGGCTTGCAAGCGCTGTGTTCGAGTCCTCGAGAGCAATGGTCTTCTCGCGTATTTCCCGATGACTCTCTGTGAGGCTCCGATTGCGCTTCTTGAGCTTGAAGAAAAGGAATATCATGGCGGCAAGCATGGCGGCAAAGACGATAGAGGCCATCAAAAGAATCATGCGCTGGCCCGTGAGCCTGGTATGACGCGCATTCTCTATCAGCGGCATGATGCTGTTGATTTCCACCTTGCGCAGGCGGCTGTTGTATGCATCTGCATCGTGTGCGGCAACATGGAGATAACGCGCCGCCCGGTCTACCTCACCACGGCCATGCATGATTGTTGCGAGGTCTTTAGCAGCCGTAGTCTCGCGTGTATTTGAGCGCAAATCGTGGATTGCCGACAAAGCGAGATAATACACCGCCGAATCCGGACGCCCCAGCGTCATATAGGAACGTCCTATTGTCGAGTAATTTATAGCCTTCTTATGCGCATCCGGGTCGAATCGTTCTATTATGGCCTTGCATGCCGTTATGGTCTGCTCAAGTGTATAATCGCCAAGACGCGCCGATTCCAGACGTGCCAGGGCATAATTATAACCTCCGGGGTCGGCCTGGTCTATGGCAGCCTGATAATATTTCAGACGTTCTGCTACATACACCGATCTCAAATCGGGCGTGCCGTAGGCGAATGACTCCATATTTTGGTTAAGCTTTGCAAAGAGAAGATAGAAATCAATCCTCTCACGTTCCGGAAGCACCGACGGATCTATGCGATGACCGATATTCATGGCCTCGTGAAAAAAGCCCACTACAGCAAAATATGCCATAAGACTTGTGCGGGCCTGCATGATTCTTACGGAATCACCCATCGTTTGCGCAATATCTTCCATTCGGCGTGCATAGGCATAGGCCGAATCTGACTGATAGAACCTGTATTCTTCGAACAATTCGCGGCATGCATCGAAACGGGCCATAGGCGTCGACGAACGCCCGTAGCGCATGCGCAGATGGTCGAGCATAGCCTCTTTAGGCGCCGTGTACAATCCGGGGGCCCGGTCGATTTCGGCATCGAGCACCTTCAGTACAGAGTCAACCTCTCCGGCTCCTGCGGCAGACGCCACTATAGCCATCATAATGGCAACAAAGACAAAACGCAGCTTCATATCCGCAAACATACGAAAAAAATTCCGAAAAATACGCTGCGCGGCAGTCTCACGATTGCCGCGCAGCTTCTAAACCTTAAAAATCTAATCCTATGAAAAAACTAATTCAATACTTTACTTCTTTCTGCTGTTGCTGACTATTATACGCTCCACAGAGCCCAAATGTTGCACCGAAATAGTCCTGAAAGCCGTTTTTTATTACTCTTTTGCATTTAAGCCGTCAATTTTGCTTATATTTGCACTATGTCGTATTTCTCCGTTACAATACTCGGCTGCGGCTCGGCGACTCCGACCCTGCGCCACAACCCCAGCGCACAGCTGGTGACATACCGCCAACAGGCAATGCTGATAGACTGCGGCGAGGGCACACAGCTACAGCTGCGCCGCTACGGATGTTCTTTTGCAAAGATATCTCACATATTCCTGTCTCATCTGCACGGCGACCATTTCCTCGGGCTACCGGGGCTGCTGTCGACCATGGCACTTCACGATGTCGGAGGAACCGTAACCATACATACCTTTGCCGAAGGCGCCGCCTTGATACGAAATATTCTCGACCTCGTATGCCGCGACCGCCCTTACACTCTGAAATTCGACATTATAGACCCGAAAAATCCGGGTATTGTCTACTCCGACTCCCAGCTTGAGGTCGAAGCCTTCCCGCTTTATCACCGGGTGCCGTGCGTCGGCTATATATTCAGGGAAAAGCCTAAAAAACGCCATATCAACGGCGAAGCGGCAAAATTCTATAGTGTTCCCCACTATGCGATGGAGAGTCTCCGAGATGGCGCAGACCTCGAGTTGCCCGACGGCCGCGTGATAGCCAACAGTCTGCTCACCAAAGACCCCGACAGGGCCATGAGCTATGCTTATTGTTCCGACACGACATACGACCCGCGTGTGGCCGAGGCCGTGCGGGGAGTAGATGTGCTATACCACGAAGCCACATATGGCGACAACATGGAAGCAAAGGCAAAACCACGCGGACACTCCACGGCTCGACAGGCAGCCCGCATCGCCGAAATGGCCGGCGCCGGAAAGCTCGTCATCGGTCACTATTCAAAGACGGTTGAAAATCCGGCGGTTCTTGTAGCCGAAGCTTCCGAAGAATTCAAAAATGTAATAGCAGCCAACGAAGGGCTTGTCTTAAATCTATAATGCTGGACGACAATTATTATATGGGGCTCGCACTTGCCGAAGCACGCGCGGCGGCGTCCGAAGGGGAAATCCCGGTCGGAGCAGTCGTTGTAGCAGGCGGTCGTGTGATAGGCCGCGGCCACAACCAGACCGAACGCCTCGACGACGTTACCGCTCACGCCGAAATGCTTGCCATCACTGCTGCGGCCCGCACTCTCGGCGGGAAATATCTTCCGGCTGCCACGCTATATGTCACCGTCGAGCCTTGCCCCATGTGCGCCGGCGCCATCGGCTGGAGCCAGCTTGGGCGCATTGTCATAGGCGCTCCCGATACGAAACGCGGCTACTCCACAATTCTCCGCCCGGGCACCACGCCCTTCCACCCCCGCGCCGAAGTCATCACCGGCGTCCGCGAAGCCGAATGTGCTGAACTGATGCAATCCTTTTTCCGCAACAAACGCAAGAAATAATGCACTACTTCCTCATAGCCGGCGAAGCCTCCGGCGACCTCCACGGCTCTTTCCTCATCGAAGCCCTCAAAGCCCGCGACCCCGAGGCAATCGTAACCTTCCTCGGTGGCGACAAGATGGCCGAAGCCGCAGGCTCTAAGCCGGTCGTACACTGCAATAAAATGGCCTTCATGGGCTTCAGCGAGGTTCTGCGCAATCTCCGCACTATTTCTGCCAACATGACAGCCACCAAAGAGGCAATCGAAATAGCGTCGCCCGACTGCCTCATTCTTATCGACTATCCGTCGTTCAATCTCAAGATGGCAGCTTTCGCACGAAAACTTGGCATTCCGGTCTTCTACTATATATCTCCAAAGATATGGGCCTGGAAAAAATGGCGCGTGCGCGACATCAGGCGCGATGTGCGAATGGTTTTCTCAATTCTCCCGTTCGAGCCTGATTTCTATAAGGCTCATAATGCACGGGCTGTATATGTAGGCAATCCATCGGTAGGCGAAGTTGACGCGGAGCTTGGGCGCCTATCTTCGCGCGAGAGCTTTCTCAAGTCATGCCATCTGTCCGACAAGCCCCTTATAGCGCTGATGCCGGGAAGCCGCCGTAGCGAAATACGCAACAATCTCGCAATAATGCGCGAGGCCATAGAACAATTTCCTGAAACACAGCCCGTGATAATAGGAGCACCGAGCACACTTGATGCCCTCTACGCTGCTTCGGGCGCCGGCACAATACCGATACTCCGTGCCGAACATGCCACCTCTATTCTGGCTCACTGTCACGCGGCTCTTGTCACCTCCGGCACTGCCACTCTCGAAACAGCACTTGCCGGAGTGCCTCAGGTTGTGTTATACCGGGCCAACGGCTCCAAGCTGTCATACGACATCATGAGCGCAATCCTCGACATAAAGCATGTATCGCTGCCCAATCTCATCGTCGGCCACGAAATCATACCCGAGCTACTCCTACACAACTGCACCGCAGCCAACACGGTCAAGGCTCTCGCACCACTCTTGCAGCCAGACTCGGCGGCGCGCAAAGCCCAGCTCGAAGGCTACGCCGCCATGCGCACCACCCTCGGCACCGCCGATGCCCCGGCCAACACCGCCAAAGCCATCATCAGGCTGTTGCATGGCAAATCTTGAATCAATGAACAAGGGCAACCGTACTACCTTTAAACCCATCGTCTCTGATTTCCGGCAAATCAGGCTAAGCAGCATAGAGCCACAAGAGCGTAAACGGATTTTCAGAGAAGTCTTGTGTTTTGCTTTAATCGTAATCATATTCGGTTATACTCTGTATCCCTTCATCCTCGCTCTGCTTTTCCCGATTCGCCATTCCGAAGATTATGGCATTCTGTCGGGAATATTTCATGGTCTAATTTATATAGAAAACTTATTCCTGAGCATTTTCGACCACGGCCGGCTTGTAGTTGCCTCAGGCCAGGGAAACAATTACTACACCTCCTATCGTATAGCAAAACATACCTTCCTTTCCATTGGAATACTCTCGCTCATTTATATAATATTCCAGCAACTTACATATAAACTCGCCAGAGCCATGCCTAAGACTTCAAGCCGCATGGAGCCATGTATCCCTCTGGGTGAGTTCGACCCGACGAAAAGGGAAATGCGTATTTTCATATCATCAACATTCAGAGACATGCAGAAAATACGCGATGTAATCATGTGCAAAATATTTCCCCTCATGCAACGAGAAGCCGACGAGAGACAAGTAAGGCTAATACCTATCGATTTGCGCTGGGGCATTACCGAAGAAGAGTCGCAATCAGGCAAAGTGCTCGGCATATGTCTCGACGAAATTGACAAAGCATCGCCTTTCTTCATAGGAATAATCGGTGGTAAGTACGGTTGGACTCCCGACCACAAAGACTATGGTAAGGACACCCTGCTGGCTACAAAATCGCCACTTATTTCACAAGCGCTCGAAGAGGGGCTAAGCGCTACCGAACTTGAGCTAAAATATGGAGTCGAATGGCGGCCTTATTCCGACGATGCCATTATCTTCATCAATCCCCTGTCTCTTACACAAAACGACTGCCAGGAGTTTCTGCAAAGATGGATTATGGACAGTGGCGCCTTTAACTACAAGGAGTTTTCCGAAATTGACGAACTTGAAAGATTAGTCGAAAGTTATATACGAAATTTACTCAACAAATATTATCCTATAACTGAAGATAATACCTCAGATTCAGAATTGAGAAAACTTGCAAGCCTCACATACCCCCTCCGACATTTCTATCTCGAAGACAGCAATGCAAGCGGGCCTATAGAGGACTTCCTCAGAGAATCAGACAAAAACACAATTATCATTTCGGGCGAAAAGGGCATAGGTAAATTTGCCGCCGCACTTGACTGTGCTTATAAAGTCTCCGACCAAGTTCTGGCAATAGCCGACAACAAATTCAGCGACAGCCACAACATCGGGAAAATAATGGCAGAGACTATCTACAATGATAACAGTATAGATATCCTGATTTTCAGAGCTCCTGCAGACATTTCACTCATATCACAACTATCAGCCACCGCTAAAAAACTCAAACCCGACTTAAAAATCATTGTAATATCTCCATCTGATTCAAGAACAGACTACAACATTAACCCCGACATTCATATCTTATCTGAATTTGCACACGACATCACGTTCTATCGAAATTTCATAATCAAATATCTCGGCTCATTCGGCAAAAAAGCTACAGAAGAACAAATCGATAAAATTCTTGCCGCAAAACAGCCTTTGACACCGGCTATTCTCAAGATAATTCTGAATGAACTGATTGTCTTCGGGTCGTTCGAACTATTGGATTCCAAAATTGAGACTTTGTGCTCATTTCCAGATAAAAGCTCATTATACAAATATCTGTATAGAACCGCAGAAAAGAAATACGGCAAAGCTTTAATCCGCAAAATCTCCGAAGACCTCCTGAAAGAAGACGAAGTGCATGTGACTAAGTTCAGCGAAAAGCACATTTGGCACGCTTTCTCATCAACAGATTTGCGTGCATGCGCAAGCGGATTCTGCGGATTCGACTATTATAAAGATACCATTCGTTTTTCCGACAATGATTTCGAAACCATCGCAAAACAACTCTACGGCCGTGATTCAGCAGATAGGCGTACAAGCGGTTGAGCTGACAGACCGACGTTCTTAAAAATATTAAATATCAAAACTTTGGAGCCTGTTTTCGAGTTATTACACTCGCAAAGAGATACGTAATTGGCCATTTAAGGAAATTTTTCCATAATTTTTGCTAACGAGCCTCTCAATACCAATTTTTTTCGTACCTTTGCACCCGGTACACAAGGGTCAGGCCATACATGGTCATAGCCCGCATAACTACGAAACAAAAAACACAATTACCCATATTTTTTCAAGCAAATCACAATGAGCAAGATTGAAGAAATCAAGAAAGCCCGTATCGCCGGCATCAAAGCCGACCTCGCTAAGTACGGCATCGACGGCACTACCGAAGTAGTGTACAACCCCACCTACGAAGAACTCTTCGAACAGGAAACCCTCCCCACCCTCGAAGGCTTCGAAAAAGGCGCTGTAACCGAACTCGGCGCTGTAGACGTAATGACCGGCGTTTACACCGGCCGTTCGCCCAAAGACAAATTCATCGTCCTTGACGAAAAATCGAAAGACACCGTTTGGTGGACAACTCCCGAATACCCCAACGATAACAAGCAGGCCAGCGAAGAAGCTTGGACAGCATGCAAGGAACTCGCCGTTAAAGAGCTCTCTAACAAGAAACTCTATGTTGTCGACGGTTTCTGCGGCGCCAACAAGGACACCCGCATGGCTGTGCGTTTCATCATGGAAGTTGCATGGCAGGCTCACTTCGTGACCAACATGTTCATCCGCCCCACCGCTGAAGAACTCGAAGACTTCACCCCCGACTTCATTGTCTACAACGCATCGAAGGCCAAACTTACCAACTACAAGGAACTCGGCCTCAACAGCGAAACTGCAGTTGTCTTCAACATCACTTCGCGCGAACAGGTTATCATCAACACATGGTACGGCGGCGAAATGAAGAAGGGTATGTTCTCGATGATGAACTACTTCCTCCCCCTCAAGGGCATCGCTTCCATGCACTGCTCTGCCAACACCGACATGAACGGCGAAAACACCGCTATCTTCTTCGGTCTCTCCGGCACAGGCAAGACCACCCTCTCGACCGACCCCAAACGTCTCCTCATCGGTGACGACGAACACGGTTGGGACGACAGCGGCGTATTCAACTTCGAAGGCGGCTGCTATGCCAAGGTTATCAACCTCGACAAGGAAAGCGAACCCGATATCTACAACGCTATCCGTCGCAACGCCCTCCTCGAAAACGTTACTGTTGACGCAGAAGGCAAAATCGACTTCGCAGACAAGAGCGTGACCGAAAACACCCGCGTAAGCTACCCCATCGACTTCATCGAGAAAATCGTGAAGCCCATCAGCCACGGCCCCGCTGCGAAGAACGTTATCTTCCTCAGCGCCGACGCATTTGGTGTACTTCCTCCCGTAAGCATTCTTACCCCCGAGCAGACCAAGTACTACTTCCTCAGCGGCTTCACCGCCAAGCTCGCCGGCACAGAACGCGGCATCACCGAGCCCACCCCCACTTTCTCGGCTTGCTTCGGCCAGGCATTCCTTGAACTCCACCCCACCAAATACGCTGAAGAACTCGTTAAGCGTATGCAGCAGAGCGGTGCCAAGGCATACCTCGTAAACACAGGCTGGAACGGTACCGGCAAGCGTATCTCCATCAAGGATACCCGCGGCATCATCGACGCTATCCTCGACGGCGCTATCCTCACCGCTCCCACCAAGAAGCTCCCCATCTTCGACTTCGAAATTCCTACCGAACTTCCCGGCGTAGATCCCAAGATTCTTGATCCCCGCGACACCTACGCAAATGCCGAAGAATGGACTGTTAAGGCTAAAGACCTCGCAGAACGCTTCATCAAGAACTTCAAGAAGTACGAAAACAACGAAGCCGGCAAGGCACTCGTTGCAGCTGGTCCTCAGCTCTAATTCGTAGAAATACAGCAAAAAAATCCCGAGCCGCCAAGCGGCCCGGGATTTTTTATACCGTAAAAGTAAAAAACTTTTCAACACTTACGGGCTCGGAGGCAATCACCCTTCAGGCGCCTCGGAGCGATAGGTGTACTCGTTGCGCTGCTTCTCGAAAGTTTCGGGAGACGCTTTGAGCGAATTTGAAACGAGGATAGGGTCAAAACTGTCCATAAGTCCTTTTAGCGACACTGTGCGGGCAGGAGCCGGCGGAAGAGGTGCATCTATTGTCACTCGCGGCAGCATAAAAAATGTAGTAATAGCGTCGAGAACTGTCTGAGACGCCCTTATCTTGCCTTCGCGCGAATAGCCGGCTATGTGAGGCGTTGCAATTGCTGTGCGCTCCAAAAGCCCTGTATCGATTCTGGGCTCATTCTCCCAGCAGTCAATGACAAGGGGGCCAACCTTGCCCGCATCTTTGGCGGCAATCACTGCCTCGGTATCGAAAATCTCGCCACGGGCGGTGTTTATCATTATCGGCGCACGCCTAAGACGGCTCATAAAAGCTTCGTCGACCATATGGAAAGTCTTGTCGGCTCCCTCGCGTGTCAACGGCGTATGGAAGGTGATTATATCAGCCTCGCGAGCTATGGTTTCGAGGTCGGCCCAGCCTTCGCCGCCTTCAGCACGCTCTCTTGGCGAGTCATATCGAAGCACTTTCATATCGAAGCCCTTAGCCCAACGCTCTACAATGCTGCCGACATGGCCAACACCGATTACGGCAATTGTGTAGTCGGCAAGCGGACGGTTGATGACATGCATTATAGAAGCCATCACATACTGGGCCACCGCAGCGGCATTACAACCGGGAGCATTGACGACAGTCACGCCGGTGCGGCGACAATAATCGAGATTTATGTGGTCAAGCCCGATAGTGGCTGTAGCTATCATCTTGCACTTGGAACGCACAAGCAGGCCCTCGTCGCAGCGCGTGCGCGTACGGATTATCATGCCGTCGCAATCGCGCACCTCTGCCGGCGTAATCTCCTCCGGATTCAGGTATTTCACATTTGCGTAGGGGTCGAGAAGACCACGCACAAAAGGCACATTTGCCTCGACGATAAGATTTATATCACTCTTTGACATATGTAAAGTGCTATGTATGCGCCCATAATCAGGAGAATGGCTATACACGTTTTTTCGGCTCTGTGAACAGCGAAATAGTGCGAAACCTGCAATGCAGCGCAAAAGTTGAGAAGAGGTATATATGATATTATATTACGGAAATCAAGGCAACATGCCGCCAGAGTCGCCAGCGACAGCGCCGTGAATACTCCGTTGATAGCTCGGGCGCGAGCATTATATGCAATCGTGCGGAACACATTCAGCACCAGCGACATCACTATAAGAAACGCTGTAAACCCTACGGATATGAGCAGGAGGAAGGTATCATTCAGATCTATGACCGAGAAAATGCTAGTAATCACAGGCAGATGAATATCTGCGGGTGATATGATGCCGAAGCCGAGCAATATCCACCATGGTGTGATAATGCCGATGAGCGCTGCTACGAGTGTGCGGCCGTTGAACACCTGCATCTGCATGCATGCCAGCAGGAACACAAGCATATAGACTACGTAGCTGTACTGGGTTGTAGTAAACAGCGAAAGCAGGAAAAATATAAGAAAAACATGCCCGGAGGCTTTCACATGCCTGTAGGTATCGAGCATGAGCAACACACAGAGCTGCACGACAATCAAAAGCATGTCGCCCGTGAAAAACTGCACACATAAATCAGGCGTGGCTCCCTGCATAAGCCCGAAGAGAGCTACATGCAGCCATGTCATCGAGCGCAAGACATTGAAAACCTTGCAAATCGCTATCATCAGGACAATAGCGATACCATATGACGCAAGCGCAGCCATGAAATCAGGCAAGCCCGGAGCAATCCACTCGTTGGCCGAGGGGAATGCAACACCCTTGTCGCCGGTGATATGCACCATACGGCCGGCCGCATAGCACATACAGAAGGCTATGACCGACCATACGGCCATTACGGCAGCCGTGCCACGGCTATGCAGCACATTTGTGATTATCGCAGCTTTAGATGCCATTATCTTTCCGAATCTAAAGACTCCAATGTCTAAGAAAGCCTATTTAAGCAAGTCCTTGCCAATATCGCGGCGGAAATACATTCCGTCGAAATGAATGTCGGCAAGCGAGGCATACGACTGGGCTACGGCCGATGGAATATCGCTGCCATAGGAAGTCACGGCAAGGACACGACCACCGGCAGTCACAACCTCGGGCGCGGCCTTGGTTCCTGCATGGAACACTATAGATTTTTCCGGGGTGAGATTTCCGGTAATCGGCAGACCCTTTGCATAGTCTCCGGGGTAGCCGCCCGACACAGCCATTACTGTGACAGCAGTACGCGGATCGGCCTCGAGAGTACAGCCGTCGAGATTGCCTTTTGCCGCAGCCACTGCTACGGGAAGAAGGTCGGAAGCGATGCGAGGCATTACAACTTCGGTCTCAGGGTCACCCATGCGCACGTTATATTCAATCACATACGGTTCGCCGTCGCAGTCAATAAGGCCGAGGAAGATGAATCCGCGGTAGTCCATATTATCTTTCTTCAGGCCCTGCACTGTCGGCTCGACAATGCGAGTTCGGATTTTCTCCATAAAGTCGGGCGTACAGAAAGGCACGGGGCTGACAGCACCCATACCGCCGGTATTGAGGCCGGTATCGCCTTCGCCGACACGCTTGTAGTCCTTTGCCTCCGGAAGAATTATATATCGGCCGGAGCCGTCGGTAAGCACGAACACCGAGCATTCTATGCCCGAAAGGAATTCTTCTATCACAACCGTTGCAGAAGCCTTGCCGAACTGTCCGGCAAGCATGGTGCGCAGGTCGGCTTTTGCTTCCTCGAGAGTCGGAACTATCAGCACGCCTTTGCCGGCTGCAAGCCCGTCGGCCTTGAGCACGTATGGCGCCTTGAGACCTTCGAGGAACTTATCTCCGTCCTCAACGTTGTCGGCCGTAACGGTGAAGTAGCGTGCGGTCGGAATACCGTGTCGGGCCATGAAACCCTTTGCAAAGTCTTTGGAGCCCTCGAGAGCCGCACCTTCACGGCCCGGGCCAAGCATCAGCACCGATGACACTCTCGGATCAGGATAAGTAGCAAGGAATTCGCGGATTCCAAGTACCAGAGGGTCTTCGTTACCGGCAATAACAAGGTCTATCTCATTATCTGCCACTGCTTTTGCGACTGCAGGAAAATCTGTCGGCTTAATATCGAGATTAGTGCCATAGGCAGAAGTGCCAGCATTGCCGGGAGCAATGAAGAATTTGCCCATCAGCGGGCTTTGGCTAAGTTTCCAGGCCAGGGCGCATTCACGGCCGCCGCTGCCGAGCAAAAGAACATTCATCGTTTATTCAAATTATGAATTATGGATTATGAATTATGAATTCAAAGTTTGATTATGAATCATGAATACCTGAATTACAATCGACTGCTGCAAAGGAGCGTTCAATTAGTAATTCATAATCCATAATTCATAATTGCAGGAAAAAGTTTAGTCTTTTTTCTTGCGGGCACGCCAGGCGGGGCGGTTTACGACAATTTCCTTGTCGGCCGAAATCGAGGGCGTGCGGCCAAGACGCTTGAGGTCAAGGGGGCGGCGCTCTTTCTGTAGCGGAGTATCCTCGTCTCTACGTGGTTTGCGCTCGAAAGGCTTCTTGCGGCCATCGTGGCGAGGCTTGCGGTCGAACGGGCGGCGGTCGCCGTCTTTTTTACTCTTTGGAGCACTCTTGCGCTCAGCCGGACGGCGTTCTTCCTTTATTTTACCGCCTCCGGCACGGAAACTGCGTTTGGTCCCTTCGAAAATCACATATTCGCGTAGTTCGCAGTCGAGACCGCCGTTGTTGAGGGCTATTTTCTGCGAGGGCGCCAGACCGATTTCATGGAAATATTCGTCCTGATAGCCTATTATCCAGGCGTGATAGCCCTGGAAGACATGTTTCAGTTTTGTTCCTATAGTAGAATAGAGAGCATTCATGTCGTCGGCAGTAATACGCTTGCCATAAGGCGGGTTCGTCATGAGCACGCCGGCCGGCTGCGGAGCCTCCGTCCAGTCTTCCATCGGCTTCTTTTCGAAAGTGATGTAGCGGTCTACGCCTGCGCTCTTGGCATTTTCAAGAGAAATCTCGATAGCCCGACGCTGTATGTCGGCTCCTACGATAGGCACTGTCACCTCCCGTTCGGCAGAATCGTCGTTATATATGCTTTCGAGAAGTTCGGCATCGAAGTCTGGCCATGTCTCGAAAGCGAAATGCTTGCGGTATATGCCGGGAGCAATACCGGCGGCAATAAGTGCGGCCTCAATTACGAAAGTACCTGAGCCGCACATGGGGTCTACAAATGGTGTCTCACCGCGCCAGCCGCTCATCAGAATCATGCCTGAGGCAAGCACCTCGTTGATAGGAGCTTCTGTCTGAGCCTTGCGCCAGCCGCGCTTGTGCAGCGACTCGCCCGACGAATCAAGCGAAATGGTGACGTCGCGGCCGGAAATATGTACATTGAGCATTATGTCGGCACCTTCGATACGCACACCCGGACGGCGGCCGTCGTCGTTATGGTCGCGGAACCAATCGACAATAGCATCTTTCACGCGGTAGGTAACGAACTGGGAGTTGCGGAACTCGTCGCTATACACGGTAGTATCGATGGCAAAAGTCTTCGATTCGTCCATGAGAGAACTCCAGTCGAAACCCTTCACGGCTTCATAGAGGCTGTCGGGGTCGGCGGCACGGAAAGTATAAATCGGTTTAAGAATACGCAAAGCCGTGCGGCAGCACATATTAGCCTTATAAAGCATTGCTTTGTCGCCTGAGAAGCTGACCATGCGCTTGCCGGGCATCACATTTTCCGCCCCGAGACCGCGGAGCTCTTCGGCCAGCACTTCTTCCAGGCCCTGGAAGGTTTTGGCCACCATATCGAAAGTATCGTTCATATCTGCATTATTTTCCGACTGCAAATTTACGGCATTATTTTGGCATATCAAAAACCGAAGCTCTGTAAATGGCGCTACATGAGCCCCAAGAAAGAGCCCGGTTGAGTGAATAAAAGCATTTTTCCGTATAGTCCTGCGAAAACCATATATGATACATAATGCGACTTCTAACTATAATCCTGCTTTCTTTCACATGGCTATCGGCATATGCCGGCGACAATAATTCTTATGTTCTATTCGACTATATACGCGGCGAAGATGGAAACAAGGCTTGTCTGCGTCTGCCTCGCGGAGCTGCCGAGGTTAAAGCTGTGCTATACTGTCATCAGAACATGACCGAAGAGGTACTCTTCCGCAGCGAGGAATTCTGCCATAAGATGGATAGCCTCGGTGTTGCCATGGCGTTCGTTCAAAACGGCTCACAGAACTGGGATATCACCAAGGGCTGCCAAGAGCGCTTCGACAGTATAATGACAGATTTCGCCATCGGAACCGAGCACCCCGAAATTGCCACAGCACCGGTGATTCCCTTCGGACACTCGGCTCAGGCCACTTTCCCCTGGAATTTCGCCGCCTGGAACAATGACCGCACTCTCTGCATAATATCATATCACGGCGATGCCCCGCGCACTAATCTGTGCGGTTATGGACGCGAAAACCTCGAGTGGGGCCGAACACGCAACATAGACCGCATTCCGGGCCTGATGATAGAGGGTGAATATGAATGGTGGGAGGCACGCGTCCGCCCAGCCCTCGCCTTCCGCATGATGTACCCCGACAGCCGCATATCTTTCCTCTGCGATGCCGGCAAAGGTCATTTCGACCTATCGCCCGAGACTCAGGACTACATTGCACGCTTCATCGCAAAAGCACTGGCCGACCCGCGCCCCGAAGGCGGCGCATATCTGTCGCGATGGCTCGAAGACGGCACTGAAAGTGCCGACCCGCACGATATGTTCTGGTATCAGGACGATGAAATGGTAGAACTCACCCGAGCACGCTACCGCCAGTCGTACGGCAAAAAAATGCAGTATCTATCGGCTAAAATCAACGGCGAAATGCTCGTATACAACCCCGACAGCCACATCAAGCTCAACGCACCGCGCCCCGGCGACGAGTTTACGGTCGAACCCGTCTTTACCGATTCCACTCGCTGCGAGATTTCACAGGACCATGCCGCTGTGCGTCCACGTGTAGTCATCTTATCCGGCCCGGTAATCCAGACGGGCGAATACACCTTCCGCTACAACCCCGACTACTTCGGCAAAGACCCGCGCCGACTATGGAGCGGCATAACCCTCTGCCTCGAAGCCGACGGCGACGACACATACAAATCTGCCGTCCAGGAGCTGAATCTCCGTTGATGCAGGGTTTATAAACTTTTTTAGACTCTTTAAACCCCGTCTTTACCCTATTATTAGTAATTTTGCGGCGCTTATGACACTCAACGACATCAGCGCCGCTCTCCTCGACAGCGCGCGGCGCAAAGCCTTGGCCAATCTGGCCTCTAAGAAACATTCGCAGATAGTAGGAGCGGCCGGTTCGTCGGCCGCTGTAATGCTTTGCGGGCTACCGGCTCAGGCCGACGGCGCGCCTATACTCGTTGTGGGCGATTCGCTCGATGATGCAGGTTATCTATACTTCGACCTCTGCCGCCTCGCCGGTGAAGAAGCCGTCGCAATGCTGCCGTCGGGCTTCAAGCGCGACATAAAATACGGACAGGCCGACGCCCCCAACCGCATTCTGCGCACCGAAGCGCTCAACCGCGTGAAAGCCGGCACCCTCCGTTTTCTCGTAACATACCCCGAAGCCATGGCCGAAGGTGTGGCTTCGCGCGAAGACCTCGACACGGCGACTATACACCTTGCCAAGGACAGAACTGTAGACATGAGAGAGCTGCAGAAATGGCTGAGGGAAAAAGGCTTCAAGGAAGTCGATTATGTTTTTGAGCCAGGCCAGTTTGCCGTTCGCGGCTCTATATTCGATATTTTCGGCTACAGCGAGGAACTGCCGGTACGCCTCGACTTCTTCGGCGACGAAATCGATTCAATCCGTTCCTTCAACATTGAGACGCAGCTGTCGGAGAAGAAGCTCGACAGTGTGGCAATTACTGCTGACGTAAGCGGCGGCGAAGGCATGCTCTCGATACTCCATTTTGTATCGCCCAAGACCCTTGTGGCTATGCGCAACGAGCACTACACCCTCGAACGTGTACGCGCCGTAGCCTCTACCGAAATCTCGGCGTTCACTCTCCTTACCGAAGAGGGCGAGACTGATGCTCCCGCAAGCCTCGTGGATGCCGACAAATTTACCGACAAACTACTCTCTTTCCGCCGCCTCGAATTTACGGCCGCCGCGACAAAACCCGATAACGGAACTGCGGCAACGCTCGACTTCGACTGCTCTCCACAGGGGATATATCACAAAAACTTCGACCTGATAAGCGACTCCTTCACCCGTTTTCTCGGCGAGGGCTACCGCCTGTGCATACTATCGGACAATCCGCGACAGTTCGACCGTCTCAAGGCCATCTTTGCCGACAGAGGCGACAAAATCGACTTCGAGAGCATAGACGGCACTCTCCACGAAGGATTCGTAGACCACCACTCGAAAATATGCGTATTCACCGACCATCAGATTTTCGACCGCTTCCATAAATATACCCTCAAGAGCGAGCGCGCCCGCTCCGGCAAACTCGCCCTATCGCTCAAAGAACTCGGAGCCATCGAACCGGGCGACTATATTGTCCATATAGACCACGGTGTCGGCAAATTCGCCGGTCTTCTGCGCACCAATATCAACGGCCGAATGCAGGAGGTCATCAAACTCGTATATCAGAACAACGACATTCTCTTCGTATCTATCCACTCGCTCCATAAACTCGCCAAATACCGCGGCAAGGAGGGCGTTCCGCCCAAAATAAACCGTATTGGTTCCGGGCAGTGGGAGAAGATGAAGAACAAGACCAAAAGTAAGCTCAAAGACATAGCCCGCGACCTCATAAAGCTATATGCCGAACGCCGCGACCAGAAGGGCTTCGCATTCTCGCCCGACACATATATGCAGAACGAACTCGAGGCATCATTCATATACGAAGACACCCCCGACCAGCTGACGGCAACTCAGGCCGTGAAAGCCGACATGGAGAGCGAACGCCCGATGGACCGCCTCATCTGCGGCGACGTTGGCTTCGGAAAGACCGAAATTGCCATCCGCGCCGCTTTCAAGGCCGCAACCGACGGCAAACAGGTAGCTGTGCTCGTGCCTACCACCGTGCTGGCCTATCAGCACTACCACACATTCAAGAACCGTCTGGCCGAATTTCCCGTGCGCGTGGAATATCTTTCGCGCGCACGCTCGGCAAAAGATGTAAAAGCGATTCTCGCCGACCTTGAGGCCGGAAAAATCGACATAGTCATCGGCACACACAAACTCATAGGCAAAGGTGTGAAGTTCAAAGACCTCGGCCTGCTTGTAATCGACGAGGAGCAGAAATTCGGTGTTGCCGTTAAGGAGAAACTAAAACAGATGAAGGTCAATATCGACACCCTCACCATGAGTGCGACTCCGATACCGCGCACGCTACAGTTCTCACTCATGGGAGCCCGCGACCTCTCTACTATCGCCACTCCGCCGCCAAACCGCTATCCTATCATCACTTCTGTCGATGTGCTAAGCGACGAGACCGTGGCCGAAGCCATCAACTTCGAACTCGCCCGCGGCGGCCAGGTTTTCTTCGTGAACCACCGCATCGAAGGCCTCTACGACCTCGAGGCAATGATAAAACGCCTCGTGCCCGACGCCCGCACCATTGTGGCTCACGGCCAGATGTCGCCCGAAAAGCTCGAGAAGGCCATAAACGATTTCACAGCCCACGACTACGACATTCTCCTGGCCACAACCATCATCGAAAGCGGCATAGATATGCCAAATGTCAATACAATCATAATCAACAACGCCCAGAACTTCGGTCTGAGCGAACTGCACCAGTTGCGCGGCCGCGTGGGCCGCTCGTCGCGCAAGGCATTCTGCTATCTGATGGTGCCCTATGAGAAAACATTGTCGTCTGATGCGCGCCGCCGTCTTCAGGCCATCGAAAGTTTCTCGGACCTCGGCTCGGGAATACATATCGCCATGCAAGACCTCGACATACGCGGAGCGGGCAACCTTCTCGGCGCCGAACAGAGCGGCTTCATAGCCGACCTCGGCTACGAAACATACCAGAAAGTACTACGCGAGGCTGTGACAGAACTACGCACCGAAGAATTCCCCGACATCAAGGATGCCAGCGCGAACGAGGCCAACGAAGGCGAGGATTTTGTGGCCGACTGCGTGATAGAAAGCGATCTGGAGCTGCTTCTGCCGGCTCTATATGTACCCCAGGAAAGCGAGCGTATAGCCCTTTACCAGGAACTCGACAGCATCGAGCGTCCGGCCGACCTCAAAGCCTTCGAAGCACGTCTGGAAGACCGCTTCGGCCGCATTCCCGATGTGACCCGCGAACTCCTCCGCGTGCCGACCCTCAGGCGTCTGGCCCGCAAACTCGGCATCGAAAAAGTAGTGATGAAACAGGGGGCGATGTATATATTCTTTGTCGGAGATTCCAACAAGGCCTACTACCAGAGCCCGATGTTCGGCCGCCTGCTCAACTATCTGCAGGCCAACCCCGGCAGAGTGGAAATACGCGAGCGCAACGGTCGACGCAGTTTCGCCATAGCCAGCGTAGCCACAGTGACTCAGGCGGTAGACATACTCCAGACTGTCCTCAGCCTCTCCGCCATCTAAGAGGTTGTTTAATAACATATGTGAAATCACAGGCCAAAAAGTACGAGATGGATTTATATCTGAGACGAAGGAGCATAGCGGTAGCTATGTGACTGAGCCGAAGATATAAAGACGCTCGTAATTTTTGGAGGCGAAGCCTTTGTCTTTATTTTGACTTGTGTCATGCAGTTTGTCGTATGAGGCTGTTTTAACATTAGTATTGTCCTGGTGTCTTTTTGTTAACTTGCCCATCATTCATCGGTCACATAGCCACCGCTATGCTCCCTCTTCATAATGTGCAATTTAAGCAAAAATACACCAACCTGCGATTTCACATATTTTATTAAACAACCTCTAAAAAAGCGCCCCGGCCTTGTGCGAGGCCGGAGCGCCCGGGGAGAGTATATAACATTCAACCATAAAAGTCTCCTGTCGTTCGAAAATAAAACGCACAGTTAGGCTCCCCGGTTTTGACAATGCATGTTAAGGGCGTGTTAAAAGGGTCAGAAAGAATACTGGAGCATGGCCTCGAAACGATTGGCCTTGCCGGATATGCCGGATATATTCTTACGGGTGCCATGCAGATACTCGGCCCCTACACGCAAATCGCCCCAGAGGTTATAGAATACATTTGCCGCTATATATTGCGCATATCGGTATGTATCGGCTCCCATATCTGAGGCATCATAGAGCTGTGCCCGGCTATAGGAAGCTGTAGCAAACAATTTTGGCGAAAAGTTATACTGCAGCCCGGCCGTCCAGCCGGCCACACCGGGAGCCTTCAGCGTACCCGCCGCAGACGATGGAATGAGGTCATATCCGAGGTCGGAAAGGTCATTGATATACGAGGCGATCCCCTTGCCATAGGTATAGTGGCCGAAGAAATTGAAATCGGGTGTGAAAAAGGTGATAGCACTAATCTGCACGCCATATCCGGTAACGAAGTAATTGGACTGCGTCGCGAGATTTCTGTAGCTTAACTGGCGCATTATGCCCGAGAGCCGTATATGTGAGCTGCCTTTATCCCACGCATACTGTATATAGGCGGGAATGTCGGGGAAGCGCTGGGAGATAGAGGCAGATTGCGCACCCTCTGTAAACGACACGTCGGGCAGTTCAGCCGATGCTGCAAAGGAAAAGCCGTTCCATGTCGGCGACATATACTGCACAAGCATATTCTTGGCCGTCACCTGGCCCGAAGGCCCCTGGTCGTCTACTGTCGGCGCCATTGCAGGAGCATCGGCAAAGGTGCTTCGCGCTTTTCCGAGTGTCACATGCCCGACTGTGACATATGCCTGCTTTAGCCTCAGACCGTAGGATGGTCCTGTAAAATTAGTCTGCAGATACACGATCACACGTCCTACTTTAGTCGGGCGCGTCACCATCTTCAGAAATATGGTAGAGTGAGCGGCCGTTGCGCCGAAACGCTGCCGCTGTGCCGGATTCAACGGCACGGGAATCATATTAGTGTAAAAATCATTGTTGGCAACGGCACCGTCGACATCATATTCGCCGACAGCCTTCAGATATCCGCCTATACCCAGAGCGACTTCGCCTTTCTTGTCAAGAAAAAGGAAGCGGGGAGCCGCAGGGTCCTCGAATGCAAGATTCTCACGCGAATACATGAGGGCAATGTTGTTCCGGTGCTCCGGATGAGACTTATCGCCTGCCACTATTATGGCTCGCGACGGAATAGAATCTTCATCGAGTTCCTGAGCGCAAAGCGGCATTACAAGAACAGCGGCGAAAGCTGCAAGAATTAATTTTCTCATAGATTTCCGATATTTTGAGGTTTTGAGGAATTGTGTCCATGAAAAAAACACCGACTAAGCTCCGAATGTTCAGATAAAAACAACGGAAGCGCCGAGCAAATGCTCCGACGCTTCCGTCATATTGCCGCGGACGGTTATCAATAGCCGTATCCGTATGTTTTCTTGCTGCCTGACCGATAATGGCCGTAGCGCTGATAGGAATATGCTCCTGAGTCGATGTCTACATCGTTTACAGCGAGATAGACATTCGGAAGTTTTCCTGTATCGACAGACTCATGCAGCAGTTTGAGCGCCGATTTCGATGAGCGATCTGCCCTCACGACGAAAATCTGAATATCCGACAGCCTGCTGATAAGGAATGTATCGGAAACAAGGCCGACCGGAGCGGAATCGATAATCACATAGTCGAAATTCTCACGGGCTGTATTGATGAGAGCTGTCATATTGTCGCTCATAAGAAGTTCGTTGGGATTGGGCGGAATGGGACCGGCCGGGAGGATATACAGATTGGGGTTCTGCGACGACTGTACGATAATCTTCTTCAAATCATCTTCCTTGCCGGCCAGATACGAACTTACACCGACATTATTTTTGATTCCGAATACAGTCGGAAGCACAGGACGGCGGAGGTCCATACCGATTACAAGCACTTTTTTATTCATCAGTGCGTATGTCATGGCAAGGTTGGAGGCCACAAAAGTCTTGCCTTCGCCCGACACAGCCGATGTTATCAAGATAACGCAGCTATCGCCGTTCTTGCGGATAAACGAAAGATTGTTTCGGAACAGGCGGAAGAGCTCAGCGATAGGCGTCGAGGCTCCTTCGGCAACCACAATAGGCGATTTGTCGTCTTTGGGAGCCTTGCAAAGTTCGCCGACCACGGGCACTTTGGTGAGTCGCTCGAGCTCGTCCTTGTTGCTGAATGTCGGGAAAAGCGAACGGCGTGCAAAGATATAACCACCGGGAATAAGCAGACCAAGGAGGAATGCTGCAGCCAGAATAAGTGTTTTGCGGGGCGACACAGGACTGTCGGCTATAGGATTGTCGATAAGACGCGCCGTGCTGGTGGCTATCGTTTTTTGCAGTGCTATCTCTTCGCGACGCTGCAGGAGGAAGGTATATATGTTGACTTTTACCTGCTGTTCGCGGAAAATTTCCTGAAGACCTTTGTCTACCGACGGCTGCGAAGCAAGTTCGGCGCCGGCAGCGCGATCAAGTCGCTTCACATTGGAGCGTATATTCATCAGATTACGGCGCGCGGCAGACATCGACTGCATGATGCGTACACGGTCTGTATTGAGCTCTCCAAGCATCTGAACGACCAGCGGATTGTCGGGGGTACTGCCTTCGATAGTCCTGTTAAACTGGTTCACCTTGCGATTATAAGTCTCTATGATAGTGGTAAGTCCTGGCTGACTCACTACCGTCGGCAATGGCTGGTGTGTCTCCGATGTCTGGATAATTTTCTCAATATCATCGAAAAGCGCAAGTTCGGCATCAACCTCGGCAAGCTGGCTGTCGTAGTTTGTCTGCTGAGTGAGATTTATGTGCGACTGAGTCTGAAGATCAGATATGTTGTGCTGCTGACGATATGCCTGAAGTCGGTTTTCGACATCTTTAAGTTCGTCGTTTATCATCACCAGACGGTCAAGAATAAAAGCTTCTGTCTGTAGTGCAGAGCGGTTCTTGTCTTCGAGAATATCCTGATTGTAGAATGCGAGCAAAGCCTCTATGATATCGACTCCGCGCTGGGGCACCTGGTCGCGCACCGAAAGGCGGATAATCTTCTCCGAGTTCTTGGCAAACTCTATGTTAAGCTTTTTCGAAAGATTCTTTGCCTGAGCGCGAGGGCTTACGATGACTATACGTTCCGTACCCTCGAATTCGGGAATCAGAGTCGAGCGTGTAAGAGTGAGAGTGCCATGAGACAGCTGTATCTCGGCCGGGAAAGAGATTGCGTCAAATTCCTTTTCTTCCTTGACTTCCTGGAACTTTGTCGAGACCTTGACTTTATATCGGTCTCCGTCGACCGGCGTCACATCAACAAAGACAGGAGACTTGAGATTATTGAGCGACACGGTATCGAAGCTCGCATCTACCGGATTATTGCGGTAAAGAGGCTTGTCGCGAAGGCTGCCCTTAAAATAGTAGGTATACGAGAGATTGAGCGAATCGACAATCTTAACAAGATTGTTGCGGCTCTTCATCACCTCGAGTTCGGTCTCGTCGATATAGTCCTTGAAAGCGAGCATAGGGTCTGCCGATGTCATGCTGAAAGCGTTGCCATTGGCCTGAGCGACATCATTGAGATATATGGAGGCTTCAACATTGTATGTCGGAATGACAGACATGATATATACAACGCCGGCCGCAAGACACAATATAACGCTGGCCACAAACCATTTCCAGTGCACAAGATAATCGAGCACCAGACCCTTTACATCGAATTCGGTTTCAGCAGAGCTCTGCTGGCCCAAAATATTATCGTTATCCATTTCAGTTCTTGCTCAGATTAATAATACCGACTACAAGAGAAGCCAGAGACGACATGCCGCCCACAACTGTAATTGTGGCAGAAACAGCCGGATTCATCTGCCATGCCGAGGCGCGCATAGACGAGTTCGGCTGTACATATATGTAGTCATTCTGCTGTAAAGTAAAATAAGGAGACATCAGGAAATCCTTGTCATGAATATCGAGCTTCACGACTTCGCGCTTTCCGTCGGGGTTGATACGATACAGCAATATGTTCTCACGGTCACCTTTGATATCGAGGTCGCCGGCCATGGATATGGCTTCGAGGAAAGTCATACGCTCGTTCTTGCTCTGATATACGCCCGGATTTTTGACGGCTCCCGCCACAGTGACACGGAAGTTCATAAGTCGGATATCGACAATGGGCTTTTCTGTGACATATTTCGGGTAGATGTCATCGGCAATTTTCGCAGCCACTTCTTTCTTTGTAAGACCGGCCACTTCGATGCGTCCGATAATAGGGAAATCGATGGATCCGTCGGCATTTACGAGATAATATTCTGTAGACACCTCGAGCCCTGTATTGTTATACTGGGTCATCGGGCGGCCATAGGTATTGACCTTGCCTTCGGCATCAATGTAGCGGCCTCGGTTAAAGGGGGCAAGGGCATTCACATTTGCGCCGGTGACTTCTATATTGAGAAGATCGCCTACGCTGATTATCGGGTCAGCATTTACAGGCAACTGAGAAAGAGTTTCCGTACTGATTGTCTCGGCATCAACAAAGTATGGCACCTTTTTTGGAGCTGAGCATGAGGTGAACAGCAAAAGAGCAGTGACACCAGACAAAAAATTGGTTCTAACTGTAAACATATTTTAGCGTTTCAGACAGCTTAAGAACGAGTCGTTTAGGTTTGTTATGAATTATTTTAGCGTCGCAAAGGTATACAAAATCCGACACATATCCAAATCAGCCGGGGTGGGGCTCCCGAAGGCCGCAACACAGAAAGAATCAGCTTTTATAGCAACGTGTTTTCATAACATACGGCTCCTCCGAATTGTTCACTCGCAGAATCATTCAGACGCCCGTTTTCAGCATAAAAAATACGGCGAAGACAGCGGTTATTCCGCAGCCTTCGCCATATCAGATTATTATAAAATCTGTTAAAGAACGCCCTGTGCCATCATGGCGTCTGCAACTTTTATGAAACCGGCGATATTCGCGCCCCGCACGTAGTTGACAAACGAATCGTCGATGCGGCCATACTCAACGCACTTCGAATGAATTTCGGCCATGATGCCTTTAAGCCTGGCATCGACCTCTTCGGCAGTCCATGTCAGTTTCTGAGAATTCTGAGCCATTTCAAGGCCGGATGTAGCCACGCCGCCGGCATTGGCAGCCTTGCCGGGAGCATAAAGGATACGGGCTTCAATAAATCTATGGACGGCACCCGGAGTAGAAGGCATGTTCGCTCCTTCGCTCACGGCTATGCAGCCGCCGGCAAGCAGGGCCAGGGCATCGTCTTCGTCCAGTTCGTTCTGGGTTGCCGACGGCATAGCGATATCGCACTGCACAAGCTGCCAGGGGCGCTTTCCTGAGTGATACTGTATCTCGGGGAACTGCGCGGGAACTTCCGACAGGCGACCTGCCTCATAAGTTTTAAGGTCGAATATAAATTCGAACTGTTCGGGAGTAAGACCTTCGGGAGCGATGATACAGCCATTTGAATCGCTCATAGACACCACCTTCGCCCCAAGTTCAAGAAGTTTCTTGACAGTGTAATTGGCAACATTGCCCGAACCGGACACGGCTACACGTTTACCTTTGATGTCTATGCCACGCGTAGCGAGCATATTAAGCAGGAAATAGCAGTTGCCATAGCCGGTAGCCTCGGGGCGCATGAGCGAGCCGCCAAACGACATGCCCTTGCCAGTAAAAGCTCCCGTAAATTCGCGGGCCATCTTCTTATAATAGCCATACATATACCCTACCTCTCGAGCGCCAACCCCGATATCGCCCGCAGGCACATCAGTATCAGCGCCAAGCTGACGCCACAATTCGGCGACAAACGCCTGACAGAAGCGCATGATTTCCATATTACTCTTGCCTTTGGGCGAGAAATCGCTGCCTCCTTTGGCGCCGCCCATGGCGAGAGTGGTAAGCGAGTTCTTAAACGTCTGCTCGAAAGCAAGGAACTTAAGAATAGAAAGATTTACCGACGAGTGAAAGCGAATACCGCCTTTGTACGGGCCAATCGCATTGCTGTGCTGCACACGATAGCCCATATTGCTGCGCACACGCCCCTTGTCGTCTACCCACGATACCCGGAATGCAAAAATGCGGTCGGGAATACAGAGCCGTTCGATAAGTCCGAGGCGCTCATACTCCGTGCGCTCGTTGCAGATTTCTTCAATTGAGGAGAGGACTTCTTCCACAGCCTGATGATATTCCGGCTCATTCGGGAAACGCAGACGCAGGTCTGCCAAAATTTCTGATACTTTCATCTGGATTTATCTAATTTTGGAAATGACGCGCAAAAGTACATAAATTTGTCAAACCGTGCAACATTTTGCCACTATTTAAACCACATAAATAACATAAAGCAAATAAGTCAAGACGCCAAAATTCCATTAAATTATTTTTTTCATAAAAAAGTGCTCAAAAAATTTTGCAGTTTCAAAAATACTTCATAACTTTGCATCGCTTTTGACAAGAAAGGGCGCTTAGCTCAGCTGGTTCAGAGCATCTGCCTTACAAGCAGAGGGTCGGGGGTTCGAATCCCTCAGCGCCCACCAATAAAAGAGCCGACGTTTTTCGTCGGCTCTTTTCGTTTTTACAAGCCTCTTATCGGGCCTTGTTCACTATAATATTGAATTCATTACCATCGGCAAGACTCGTCGCCATTTTGAGATAGCTGCCATCTATTTCGAGCGGTGCATTCATGATAGCGTCTTTAGTGGTGCATGGTAATAAACCTGTGTTTAGGCATATATATTGCACAGGCGGAAGATGAAGAATTTAGTGTCGTTTACGCCGTGTAGTTTAGCTCTGAATGCTTTGATTTTTGAGTTTATGGATTCGGCAGATGCGTTTGTCGAACGGTTTTCAAAGAAGTTTAGGATTTCATCGGAGTGTTCGTAGAATGTCGCGGCTATTGTGTTGAATGACTTGAATCCGGACTCGGCTACGCGGTTGTACCATCGGGCAAGATTAAGACGTGCACTGTCTTTTGTTGAGTGCCTGTTGAATATGGCTCTGAGATTCTGAGACAGCTGGTATGCT
>CAJTOB010000015.1 GCA_910578035.1 uncultured Muribaculaceae bacterium | reverse complement strand
GTGCAATTTAAGCAAAAATACACCAACCTGTGATTTCTCATATGTTATTAAACAACCTCTTATAAAACACACTCATTTCTCAAATGTTTTCGACCTTCTCCACGAAATCGTACATCAGAAGCGCTGTCTGAGCTGCTTCGGCACCCTTGTTGCCAAGGCGACCGCCGGCACGGTCGAGGGCGGCCTGCTCGTCGTCTACGGTAAGCACGCCGAATATCACCGGTATGTCGCACTCGCTGTTGAGATGGGTGATGCCCTGGGTCACACTCTGGCACACATAGTCGAAATGGGGAGTGCCGCCGCGTATCACACAGCCGAGCACTACTACGGCGTCGTAAAGACCGCTGTCTATGAGCTTCGAAGCCGCAAATGTAAGCTCTACGGCCCCGGGCACTTCGTAGACATCGACCATATCGGCCTCGAGAGCGCCGTTGAACACTTCGAGAGCGCCTGCGAGCAGCGCCTCTGTGATATGGCTGTTCCACAATGTGCGCACAACGGCCACTCGCATGTCGCGGGCTCGCTGGAAAGGAGTGAGATTAGCGTTATCTGATGATGACATCTTTCTTAATTATGAATTGTAAATTGTGAATTATGCTTTGTGTATAAATGCGCGAAGCTGCTCAGCCGGCCTAAAATCCGAGATAGGGGAAGCGGATTGTCTTGGCGGCGGCATTGGCGGTCCGGGCGGCCATGGCGAGGACATTGCGGCGAAGCTCGTCGGTGGTGGCTTCGAAGTCTGCCGCCGTATAACCGTGCTCAATTATGGCGGCGGCAACACCGGCTGTGGCGCCGGCATTCCATATCATGCCCTCGCATGTGCTCTCGGGAATCTCGACCGAACACATTTCTTTGCCGCTGTAGTAGCTTATGTGGCGGCAGGCAGGCTCGATGGCAATGAGCGAGCGGCAGTAGAAATCGATATGGTCGTGATAGCACGAATCTGTCGCATTGGCCCCGAAGATAAGCGAAAGGTCGTTGGCCCGAGCTATCACCACATGAGCCATCTCGAGGTTTTCGAGAATCTGCGGCATCACACGTGTTATACGCGGCTCAAGCTGAGGCAGAAACCCGGGCAGATACACCAGCACAGCCTTGCGCTCGGCTGCATTGGCAAGAAACCGCTGCATGCGCGCACGCATGCGCTTGTCGATGGCATAAAACCCGCCGTAGACTACAATATCGTCCTCGTCGATGCGCGGCCAGATGATGTCGAAGCACTCATCGGGATACTGCTCGTAGCGCGTTATAGAGCCCGCCTGCCCGTCGGACGACCCGACAAATATATTGAGCGGAGTGCGCCCCTCGGTAAAACGGTCGACCGAGGTCACATCTACCCCCGCATCGGTAAGCGACTTCACCGCAATATCTCCGATAGAATCGGCGGCGGCCTCCGAAGCCATCAGCACATTGAATTTATTGCGGGCAAGTATCTCGGCCGCATTGGCTACACGTCCGCCCGGCAACACCCCGAGGGGCTGCCCCTGGGCGTCGAGAACCATATTGAGCGAGAGCTCGCCTATGCATATTATCTTCTTCATATCTACGTTAGTGAACGGGGTAAAAAAAGTAAAGAGTTCAGAAAGTCAAGAAAAATGAACGGCAGAACTATTATCTCAACTTTTTCAACTTTATAAACTTTTTAAACCACAACGGGTTCACGGATTATTTGATTACATCGCCCGGAGTGCGCGAGGCTATGCCCAGATAGCCGCCGTGATGACGCTTGGCATAGTCGGCACGGGAGAAGCCAATGCGGCGCATCACGTTCACAACCAGCACATCGCCAATCACAGTCATCATCGTAGTAGAGGTCGTCGGAGTGAGCCCCAGCGGGCACACTTCGGGCTTGTCGGCCGTGAAAAGGCATATGTCGGCCAGCTCGGCAAGGGGGCTGCCGGGAGTGCCGGTGATGCCGATTACGGGAATATCCTCGTAGAGACCGTGCAGGAGCGCGACCAGTTCGATAATCTCGCGTGTTTTGCCGCTGTTCGATATAAACAGCACTATATCGTTCTTCTGCACCACACCGAGGTCGCCGTGCTGGGCCTCGCTCGGGTGAAGATTTACGGCCGGAGTGCCGGTAGATGAGAATGTTGTGGCTATATTCATGGCAATCTGCCCTGCCTTGCCCATGCCAGCCGTCACGAGCTTGCCGCCCTGGCGGTGCACACGCTCCACGATAGCTTCCACGGCCTTTTCGTAGGCGTCGGTAACAGGTATCGCCATTATTGCTTCGCTCTCCGCCCTGAGAATCTCAAGCATTGAGCTCTTAACGTCTTCGTCCATGTTAGAAGTTTTTGGGGAAGCAAAAATAGTTAAAAAGCTCCGTTCTGCAAAATTTCGGCCGTCCAGTTGATTTCAAGAGGGTTTCCGGCCATCGACATAACCAGCGGAAAATCGGCGTTGTCGAGCACACTGATTTCAGCGCCTTCTATGGTGTCTACTGCATAGACCAGACCGTCTTTCGCCTCCTTGAGCCTATATACAGTTCCGGCCCACTCCGCGGTGCCGTCTGTCTTCAGAGCCTCCAGAGCCGCACGCGAAAGGAGAGCAAATGTCTCGCCGTCGGGCAGCGTCACATGCCGCCCGTCCTCGGGCATGAGATAGCTCATGCTACGGGCCGAGGCAAGGGCTGCCGCCGTCATCGTGTAGCTGCCACGCCACATTTTCAGATTGCGCTCTATGGCCCAGTCCATGCGAATGCCGCTGTCGGCGCCGTGCGTGAACACGGCGGTGAAGCGGCGTGTCTGCCCGTGCAGTTTATATGTCAGTTTCACACTGTCGCGACGGCACTCCGCCGAAAGCGACAGAACGGAAACAAAAGCAATTACAATAAAGATAAAATAGCGTTTCATGTCATTTCCACATTTTTTTGCCCCATGAGCACGGCGCGGCACCCATTTCGAGTTCGAGCACACCGCCGGCAAGAATGTCGGCGTGCCTTATGGTTGAATAGGGATAATCCTCGCCATTAAGACGCGCACCAGTTATATACGGCTTTTTCGGTGAAAAGCCTCGCGCCCTGACTGTAAAATCGCGCCCGTTCTCCAGATGGAAAGTAGTGCTCTCCACCATCGGCGAATGTATGAGATAGTAATCGTGTCCGGCATTAGGGTAAAGTCCTGTCATATGGAATGCAAGCCACGACGACATCGCCCCCGAGTCGTCATTGCCCGGGAGCCCGACGGGCCCGTCGCTGTAGTTTGCCGCTATTATCTCCGCCACGCGCTCCGACGTCAGGTCGGGCCGTCCGAGCCAATGATACAGGCATGGCGACAGGAACGAGGGCTCATTGTTTACATTGAAATATTCTTTGTCGAAAAATTTATCGAGTCGTGCGCGCATGGCTTTGGGGCCGCCGCAGGCCTCTATAAGATTATCTACATCGTGAGGCATGCTCAGCGAGTATTCCCAAGACGATGCCTCGTAAAAGAACATGCTCCACCACGGTGTGTACCACGGCCCCTCGAATGTCACCGGCGTATACTCATACTTTGGTCTCACCAGGCGCGAGTGGCCGAACGGTATCGAGTCGAGCCACTCCCCGTTGCGGCCGCGAGGCATTATAAAGCCTTTCACGCCGTCGTGCTCATAGTCGGCGCGCCATAGATTGCGCCAATTGTGCGAGCGCTCCATAAACTCGGTGTAGATATCCTCATGACCGAGCCCGCGCGCCACCTGCGCCACGGCCCAGTCGCAGAAGCTGTATTCTACCGTGCGGTTGCCGGCACGGTCTATGCCGTGCGGAATATAGCCATATTCCATATACTCGCGCAGACCGCCGCGCCCTTCGGCCTCGGCATTTGCGCCGGGGTCTACGGTGGCGTCCTTGAGCATATGTTTCAGCGCCTCGGCATAGTCTATTCCGCCGAGCCCCTTGGCATAAGCGTCGGCAATGACTATTTCAGCGTTCGAACCACCCTGGGTGCGGCCGTTGGCGTTGCCGCTGCGGGCATCGGGCATGTAGCCGTCGCGCTTACCTATATTGATGAGAGAATTGACAATATCGGTCTGCCTTGCTGGCGCGAGGAGCGTAATCAGCGGCATCGATGTGCGGTAGGTGTCCCAGATGGCATAGAAATCGTCGTAGTACGGCACAGGGTCGTTCCACAGCGGATTCTCGCCCGTGCGGTCAGAGGGCATTATCATGGTGTGATACAGCCCGGTGTAGAACATTCGCTTAAGCCTCTCCGGGGTCGAAGGCGCAAGCTCGGCTCGTCCGAGAATATCGTTCCAAGCCGCCAGCAGCCCGGCACGGACCTCGTCGAAGGTCTTGCCTCCGGCGTCTGCCTGCGCGTTTTCGCGCGCCTTGAGTTCACTTAAAAATGAGATACCCACATTCACCTGCACCGCCTGCGTATCGTCGGCAAAACGAAGCAGAGCGCCTGTCTTGGTGCCGTGGTCGGTCTGGAATCGGGCATCGGAAATCACCGAGTCGCGCCACGTCACCGTCTGCACGAAGGGCACCGAGGTTTCGGCGTAGAAATAAACCGTATATGCGCGGCCATTGTTCCAGCCGCCGCGTATCCGCGAATAGCCCTGGACTGCGTTGTTGCCCACTATCTCTATCTGCGAGCCCACAAACTGCTGCGCCTCGCGGGCATCGGGCACAGGATTCTCGCCGAGGAAGAACCCGGCATCTACAGCCAGCCCTTTCTCCTCTTTGGCGCCGGGGTATGAAATGCGATACACCGACGTGCGCGGAGCCGCCGTCGCCTCCACCGAAATGCCGCTACCGTCAAGCACGGTCGAATAGTAACCCAGTTCTATGGTCTCCGTTCGGCGACGGTCGTAGTGCGTGGTGCTGTTCATACCGTCTACAAACGGCATTATCAGTATGTTGCCATACTTTGGGCCACCGCCGGTGCCGCTCACATGCACCTGGCTGAACCCGTCGACGCGCTCCGGCATCGGCAGCCACCCGCTGTTGGGCGACGGTGTGCAGTCGGGCGACGGCTTTACCATGCCGAAAGGATACGACGGCCCTATAAACACACGCCCAAGCCCCTCGGAGCCTATTTTAGGGTCTACAAAATCGCTCGGTGGTCTATCGGCGACTGCCGAAAGGCATGCCCCCGCCAGAGCTATGGTAAAAATGACAGTTTTTTTCACAGTATAGGTTCTTTTGCGCAAAAATAGCACAAATGAACCGCAATTACAAATTAGAAGATTCGAGGGGCTTCAGCAGCCGCGCAGGTTGCGGGGGTGATGCTGAAGAATTTCTTCGCGAAGGCGCGTATTGTCCATGTGGAGATAGATTTCGGTAGTTCCTATCGACTCATGGCCAAGCATCTGCTGTATGGCCCTGAGGTTGGCGCCGCCTTCGAGCAGATGCGTTGCAAAACTGTGACGCAGGGTATGGGGCGAAATAGTGCGCCTCACCCCCGCCAGCCCGGCAAGCTCACGGACTATATAGAATATCATTACCCGCGTGAGGTGGGAGCCGCGACGATTCAGAAACACATATGCCTCTTCGCCCGGCTTCGGATCGGGCCCTTCGGCGTCGCGACGCTCCAGATATTGTTTCGTAAATTCGATGGAAGGTTCCGACATCGGCACCATACGCTCTTTAGAGCCCTTGCCCGTCACCAGCACAAAGCCCTCGTCGAAATAAAGACGGCTGCGTTCCAACGCGCACAATTCGCTCACTCGCAGCCCCGAGCCATAAAGCATTTCCAGAATCGCACGATTGCGAAGCCCCTGGTCAGAGTCCATGTCGACACACCGGGCCATGGCATTGATTTCGTCTATGGTAAGCACCTCGGGCAGTTTACGGCCCGGATGAGGCACATCGAGCAAAGCCGACGGATTATCGCCGCGCAGCCCTTCCACAAGCAGAAATTTATAATAGTTCTTTATCCCCGACACTATGCGGGCCTGCGAGCGCGGCGCTATGCCAAGCTCATGAAGGGTATCAAGAAAAGCGCCCAGTTCGGTCTGTGTCGCACTCTCGGCGCTGTTTCCGGTCTGCTCGAACCATGCCGCAAGCCTGTCGTAATCGGCCATATAACCAAGCCGCGTATTCTCCGACAGACCGCGCTCAAGCAGCAGATAAGCCTCATACTCCTTCCTCAGATTCATACCCCTAATTCATAATTAAATAGTGCCCTGCTCAACCCGGCGTGCTATGCGATCGAGAGTGGCATCTTCCTTATTCTTGCCGGGCTTGAATTCGCTCTTGAGACTCACGCCGAACAATTTGCCGAAGCCTTGCCAGAAAGTGGCGCGAAAGGTGCCCAGAAAAGCCTTCACAATATCATAGCTCGACTGATGCGTCTCGCGCTGTATCAGCTTTATCAGCACCTTGGCCTGCCGCTTCGAAAAACGTTTAAGCACAGGCTTATACTGCTCGAAAAGAGCCTTTTCCATCGATTTCAGATAATCCTCGCGCTCTTTCTGCGTAGGAAAAGTCTCTATATATTCATATGTCTCCACAAGCGTCTCGGCTATAAGTTTGGCATATGGAAGGGTCAGCTTCACATCGCGCACCGTGCGCCAGAAAAACTCTTCCTCCTTACGATTTTTAAACTTTTCGGGAGGAAAAACAGTAAGTTCGCGCAGATTTATGACCGCAACGGTATCGCCCTCTTCATCTATGCGCCACGAATAACTGCGATAAGGGTCGCGCACCAGGGTCGGAGTCGCTTCGGCAGCTTCGCGCATGGCCTCTACAGCCGCCCTTTCGGCAGCCTCTTTCTTGTTGTTGCGGGCCTCTGAGCCAATAACAGCAGAGAGAAGCAGCAATACACATATGACAGCGCGACACATCATATAAGAAGTTTGAGGGTTTCATAATATAACGTGTAGCCGGCGCCTTTTATTGCTCACTCTCCGTAGCGATAATCCGACAGAATCGCCTGCAGTTTCTTGCGGGCAAGGAATATGCGGCTCTTCACCGTACCCAGAGGCAGCCCCATGTGCTGCGCTATTTCCGCATATTTGTAGCCGGCCACAAACATAGAGAAGGGCACTCTGTATTCAGGTGCGAAACCCGCAATGACCCTGTTGATTTCATGCATCGCTACCGAGCCCTCAGGAGTGTCGAGGCCCGAATCCTGCGACAGATTGAGCTGATAGAGGTCGTCCGAACGGTCAACTACCACCGAAAGCCTCATATTCTGGCGATATTTATTGATAAACAGATTACGCATGATGGTAAACACCCAACCCTTGAAATTGGTGTTTGCCACATATTTATCCTCGTTATCGAGCGCCTTCAGTGTCGTATCCTGCAAGAGGTCGTAAGCGTCGTCGCGGTTGGAAGTAAGCGTATATGCGAAGTTCAGCAGATTGCGCTGAACTGAAAGAAGTTTTGCTTGAAACGTTTGGTTTGCCATAATCGGAGAGATTAGAATAATAAATAAAAATGGTACATGAATAACGCGCTTTTCATGCAAGTGACTATGCGTTTTAAGTAAATTTGAGAAAGATTTTGGCACTTTAGATAATTTAAATTATTTTTGCAAAATCAATTAAGCACTTGTCTATAACACATAAATAAACCTGCTCCATGAAAAAATTTATAGCTGTCCTGATGTCCTCCCTCGCCGTCGCTACAGCTGCCGCCTCCTCCGGGCCTCAGACTGCCGCCGCTATCGCGGCCCGAATAGCCCCTTCTGTCGCCGACAACATCATATTCGAGACCATCGAGTCGCCCGTCGATACTTTTGCAATCTCGGCCCGCGATGGCAAAGTGCTCATCGAAGGCAACAATTCAATCTCAATGGCCGTCGGATTCAATAACTATCTTCGCCGCTGGCTCGGCACAAATGTGTCGTGGTACGACTCCGAACCCGTGCAGGTGCCCGACAAAATAGCAATACCCGACACCACATACGGCGCCCGCGCAGCCGTAGACACTCGTTTCTTCCTAAACTACTGCACATTCGGCTACACGATGCCATACTGGCAGTGGCCTCAATGGGAGCGATTCATCGACTGGATGGCTCTCAACGGCGTCAACATGCCCCTCGCCATGACAGGTGCTGAAAAAACATGGTGTCTCACATGGCGCGGTCTCGGCCTCTCCGACGAGGAAATCCGCTCTTCGTTCACCGGCCCCGCCCATCTGCCGTGGCACTGGATGAACAATATCGACTGCTTCCAGGGCCCGCTCAGTTTAGCCTGGCTCGACTCGCAGGAAGCCCTTCAGAAACAGATTCTCGACCGCGAGCGCGAACTGGGCATGACACCCGTGCTTCCTGCTTTCGCCGGCCACGTGCCCGCCGCTCTCGCAAAGCATTTCCCCACCGCAGACATCACCGAACACAGCGTCTGGGGCGAGTTCCCGCAGGCCGACCGCTGCTACTTCCTCAGCCCCTCCGACCCGCTATATGCAGAAGTCCAGAAACGCTTCATCGAAACTCAGACCGGCCTCTACGGCACCGACCATATATATGGAATAGACCCCTTCAACGAAGTCGACTCGCCCGACTGGAGCGAAAACTACCTCTTCAACGCCTCTAAAGGCATCTTCGCCACACTGCGCGCAGCCGACCCCGACGCCCGGTGGCTGCAGATGACATGGAACTTCTACTACGACCGCAAGCACTGGACCAAACCGCGCATGAAGGCCTTCCTCGAAGGCGTCGAAGGCGACAATATGCTACTGCTCGACTATTTCTGCGACAACATCGAGATTTGGCGCCGTAACGACCGCTATTTCGGAAAGCCCTACATATGGTGCTACCTCGGCAACTTCGGCGGAAACACAATGATAAACGGCAATCTCCACGACATCGACACCAAAATATCTAAAGTTCTCGCCGACGGAGGCGAAAACCTCACCGGACTCGGTGGCACCCTCGAAGGCCTGGACTGCAACCCCGTGATGCACGAATTCATGCTCGCAAAAGCATGGGCCCCCGCCATGAGCGCCAACGACTGGGCCGCCATATGGGCGCGCTCCAGAGGCGGCGACAAGGCGCCTTCGGTCGCCGACGCATGGCAACTGATGGCCGACAGCGTCTACGTTGGCCGCACATACGTAGGCAATGCTTGCCTCACTAACGCCCGCCCCGCACTCGACAAACCGAACGGCTCATACACCTCGCCCCGCTACCACTACTCCGACGCGGCCCTGCTGCGCACCCTCGACCTCCTTCTGGACGCAGACGGAATCGACGACAACGCCGCATACCGCTACGACGTGATGAATGTGACCCGCCAGGCTCTCGGCAACGAATTCAACCACAGCCGCAACCGCTTCTCAAAAGCATATGCCGACGGAAATCTGGAGGCCGCCAAAGCAGAAGCCGCCAGAATGAACGGAATCATCGCCGGGCTCGACGCCCTCCTCGCCACAGACCCTCAATTCTCGCTCTCGCACTGGATTGAGGCGGCCCGAAGCCGCGGCACTACGCCCGAAGAAGCCGACGCATACGAGAAAAACGCACGCACAATACTCTCCATCTGGGGTTATACCGACAAGAAACTCAACGACTATGCCAACCGCCAGTGGAGCGGCCTCCTCGCCGGTTTCTACGGCCAAAGATGGAAGATGTTTACCGACGCCGTAATCAAAGCCATGGAAGAAGGGCGCGCCTTCGACGAGGCCGCTGTCACTGCCCGGATAAAAGAATGGGAAGGCTCATGGGCGCTCCAAAAAGACCCCACGACACCCGTCTCCGATGCCAATCCCGTGCACATCGCCCGACAGCTGCGCGAAAAATATCTTCGATAAAATTTGCAAAGCAGATTTTTTAGTCCTATCTTCGCAATACCGCTTCAACTCATAACTGATTTCTGATTTGTACGACGCATTCTACAGATACCTCGCCGGAGAGGCCGCCAGATCGCCTCTCACCGTGACGGCCTACCGCCGCGACATCGAGAGCCTGCGCGAATTCCGACGTACCAATCTCGCTCTCGGCGACGCCGACCCACGCACAACCACCCTCTCCGAACTCAGAATGTGGGTGGCAGACCTTGCCGCACAAAAAATGTCGACAGTCACCATCGTGCGCAAAATACAGTCGGCAAGGGCATTCTTCCGATATCTCGTCAAGCGCCAGGGAATGGCCGCCAACCCGGCCGAGCGTCTGTCGACACCTCGTCTTCCCAAGACGCTGCCGCCCTTCATGCGTCAGGAGGAAACGATGGAAAAAATAGACAGTCTCAATTTCGATTCCGACGATTTCACCGAAGCCAGAAACGCCCTTATGCTCACAATGTTCTACTCCACAGGCATGCGAGCCGCAGAGCTCATCGGCCTCCGCGACGACGCCGTCGACACCGCCAAAGGCGAACTAAAAGTGCTCGGAAAGCGTAATAAGGAAAGAATAATTCCTTTCGGAACCGAACTGAGCACTATGATTGAACACTACAGACGACTCAGAGCCGACATTATACCCGGGGCGCCTACCGAGGCTTTTTTCGTGCGCCCGAACGGGAAACCGGTCTACTATCAGCTCGTCTACCGCACCATACACTCCGCTCTCGAAGGAGCAAGCATTCCCAGGCGTTCGCCTCATGTGCTCCGACACTCCTTCGCCACCGACATGCTCAACAACGGAGCCGACCTCATGGCCGTCCAGAAGCTCCTCGGACACGCCTCTCTCACTACAACTCAGAGATACACTCATCTCTCCTATAAAGAACTTCAAAACAATTACAAACTCGCACACCCGCGTGCACAAAAAAAGGAGGATTAACCATGGATGTAAGAATTCAAGCAATCCACTTCGAAATTGCTGATCGTCTCGTTGAATTCATCAACAAGAAAGCCGAAAAACTCGCCCGTCGTTATCCCGACATTGCAACAGTCGACGTTAATCTCAAAGTCGTAAAACCCGAAACCGCCATGAACAAGGAAGTGGTCGTCAAAATAAGCACACCAAACTTCGGAGAAGCCGTGGCTACTAAAACCGCCGATTCTTTCGAAGAAGCATACGACCTCGCAATCGAAGCCCTCGAACGTCAGCTCGAAAAGAACAAAGAAAAGAAATGAACCTGAAACCTATAGCCCTCGCGGCTGTGGCCTCGCTGGCCACAGCCGCCTCGCTTATGGCTGAGCCATACCGCGTGATTGTGCCCCTCGGCGAAGACGACGAAGGCGCCATGGCTCGCCTCGTAAACTACGACACAGGCGCAACAATAGACAGCGTCCTCGTCTCCGAAGGAGCCGCCGTTTTCACCGGCGACATCGACGAACCACTCCTCGCCCGTGTCCTTGTCGAAGGCACTCGCCTGCCCGGATTCATTCTCGAAAGCGGCACAATAGCCCGCAGCAAAGAAGGCGAATTCTTCGGAACTATGCTCAACGACCAGATGCGGGCCTTCTCCCAGGAAATGCAGACACTCGTCTACGCCTTCAACCAGGCCAACTCCGAAGAAGCCAAACAGCAGATATACGGCAAATACACCGCAGCCCTCGACAGCGCCACTCGCGAGAACGCCGACAACGTCCTCGGACTCTTCTACTTCCTTCAGGGCGACGCTGCCCAGCTCGACGCACCCGCCCTACGCAAAGAACTCGAAAAATATCCCGATTTCGCAAAATCACAGCGCGTGCAGAGCATACTCGCCAACGCCGAAAAACGCGAAGCCACCTCTGTCGGGAAAAAATTCGTAGACTTCGAAGTGACACACAACGGCAAGACCGAACGCCTCAGCGACTATGTCGGCAAAGGCCGCTATACCCTCGTAGACTTCTGGGCAAGCTGGTGCGGTCCATGTATCCGCCAGACCGCCGTCCTTAAAGACATCTACAACAAATACAAGGACAAAGGCCTCGACGTGCTCGGCGTCGCCGTATGGGATAAACCCGAAGACACTCGCCGCGCAATCGAGCAGCACGAACTGCCCTGGCCCTGCATCATCGACGCACAGACCATTCCGACCGAGCTCTACGGCATATCGGGCATACCCTGCATAATCCTCTTCGGACCCGACGGCACAATCCTGAGTCGCGACAAACAGGACGACGAACTCCGCGCTGACGTCGATGCCGCAATGACACGATAACACCCCTCCCGACAACGCAGCCGGGGCTCTGGCTCCAGACTGCAGAGAGGAGTGTGCAATAATATGTTGTAAAATATACACACAGACAAATATTCTTCCGCCGAAAATTTGTATATTTGCAACCAAATACCGTTTCAACAACGATTTTAAAACTAAAGTATACGTATACCAATTATTTATCTCATCTATCATGAACCGTAAATTATGCTATGTCATGGGTCTGGGCCTCGCCCTGGCTCTGAGTTCCTGCGGTAAGAAGCTCGGCCAGTTCAGCGCAGACTATTTCACCGTCAACCCAAACCCGCTCGAAGCTGTAGGCGAAAAAGTGCCCGCCCGTGTGAGTGCAAACATCCCCGCCAAATTCTTTGTAAAGAATGCCGAGGTCACAGTTACTCCCACCCTCGTCTTCAACGGTAAGGAAGTAAGCTCGAAAAGCTACACCTTCCAGGGCCAGAAAGTGCGTGGAAACAACCCTGTCATCTCATATGATAACGGAGGCACAGCTACAATCCCCGTAAGCTTCAACTACCAGCCCGAAATGGCAAAGAGCGACCTCATGCTCAACTTCACCGTTACCCAGGGCAACAAAAAATACGTTCTTCCCGCAGTTAAGGTTGCCGACGGCGTAGTAGGCACCGCCGCTCTCGCAAACGCAGCTACCGTTACTCCCGCCATCGCTCCCGACGCCTTCCAGCGCGTAATCAACGAGAAGTACGCAACCGACATCATGTTCCTTATCAACCAGGCCAATATCCGCGCCGGACAGCTCAAGACCGACGCCATGGCCGAACTCCAGAAGGAAATCATCGCCGCTAACGCAGACACAGCCCGCGTGCTCCAGGAAATCAACATTTCCTCATATGCTTCGCCCGACGGTGGTGTGAAACTCAACACTCGCCTGGCCGAAAACCGCGAAAAGAACACCAAGGACTACGTCAACAAAATGCTCAAAAAGGACAAAATCACCGAATTCGGCGAACTCACCGCTCAGTTCACCGCTCAGGACTGGGAAGGATTCCAGAAACTCGTCCAGCAGAGCAGCATCCAGGACAAAGACCTTATCCTCAGCGTCCTCTCGATGTACAAAGACCCCGAACAGCGCGAACGCGAAATCCGCAACCTCTCGTCGGTATTCGAACAGCTAGCCGACCAGATTCTTCCCAAACTCCGCTACTCGCGCATCACTGCCAGCATCGACGTAATCGGCAAGAGCGACAGCGAAATCCAGCAGCTCTTCGCTTCTGACCCCGCCAAGCTCTCTGTTGAAGAAATCCTCTACGCCGCAACCCTCACCGACGACAACAACAAGCGTCTCCAGATCTACGACAAAGCCGCACGTCTCTATCCCAACGACTACCGCACATGGAACGACCTCGGCATGGCTCAGTACATCGACGGCGACTACAACGCTGCTAAAGCTTCCTTCTCAAAGGCTGCTTCCCTCACCAAGAACGGCGAACCCCAGATGAACCTCGGCCTCATCGAAATGCTCAACGGCGACTACGCCAAGGCTAACAAATACTTCGGCTCTGCTGCTGGTGTTGCCGAACTCGGCGACGCTCTCGGCGTTTACTACCTCAAGCAGGGCGACGCTGCAGCTGCCGTTAAAGCATTCGGCGACTCCAAGACAAACAACGCCGCTCTCGCTCAGATCCTCACAAAGGACTACAGCAAGGCCAAATCAACCCTCGCCGCCATCAACAAGCCCGACGCCACCACATACTACCTCATGGCTATCCTCGGCGCTCGCACTAACAACGAATCGATGCTCAACACCAACCTCCGTCAGGCCGTACGCCTCGACAGCTCGCTGGCCAAGAAAGCTATCGACGACCTCGAATTCGCAAACTACAACCTCTCCAAGGCCCTCTAATCCGGCCCAACCCCCACAAAAAAGCGCTCCCCCCGGAAGCGCTTTTTTCATATCAGATTGTAATCTGCAAATTGGAGATTTTGTAGAAACAAAATAACTTTGTATATTTGCAACAAGGAATTTTTTTCCTCACTTTTTTGACAATTAAGGAAGCGTTTTGCTTATCTTGCTAACGAAAACCTGAGAAATTTTCAACGAATGCAAGAGATAAACAAGCGGTTCTCACGCATAGCGTGGGCTGCCGGACCATATCTTGCATTCAAGGTTTTCTCAGGACTATCGTTAGAAGATGTGTGAACCAGTCCACGCTTCTTGTGTTCTGCTGGGTCGATAGGACTGTAAGGCCAACATAACCATTAATATCACATGGCAAAAAGTCTTTTAACACTTTGCGCGAATAAATTAATCTGGATTTTCGCACTCATCCTCAGCACTAACATTGGCTATGCTCAGCAAACAGTCTCAGCCTGGGAATTCTACTGTAAATACTTCTCCAATGCAACTTCTGCCAACTTAAACTGGCAAGAAAACGGCGGCTGGTCCGATATAAACTCTCTTACAGGAAGTGCACGAAAGGAAGTCTTAAATCATTCTAAATTTGATTTAAGACTAAACAAGAATACCGGTTTATCAAATCTAAACATAGATTTCTCAGTAAATTATTACTCATACGGAGAACAGGAGGCATCTTACAAAGGAATTTTTCAAGCAAAACTATCCGAGCCTTATTTCCGCAACAACGCAGTTGAATGGTATTCGGCCGCCTCAAGCATAACCAATAAGTCTAATAACAAGACTGACATAAAAACGTCTGTCTCCCCATGGCAGTGGCAAATGTCTGATTTTAATCTAAAAAATGTGAATGGAGATGTGTACACATTTACGTGCAATTCCTCTACAACGAATCTTATTAATAAATCGGTATCAGCCCCTTCCAATAGAGTCGACAACAGTCCAATATTATATCCGGTATCATTCGGCGAAATCAAATTGAACATTCCGGCATCTACACTTGCTCTGAATGATGAATTCGGAGTCTGGACCTGGAACTCCAATCGAACAGAGTTTCAACTGAAGTCCAATGGCTCAATATGGTATGCTGAAAAACTGATTATAAATATTACTAAAGAATCCGGCAAACTGAAATTAAGTTTAATAAGTCCTACAACGGTCCTGTTTAAAAATCCAATATCAAGAACAAGCATTGGACTGCCTGTATATGAAGTAAATTTTTGTTTTGGAGACAGAGCAATCCCAATTAAGTTTATCGGAAAAGATTCAGGAGACCTCAATATTGTAGTAGATTACGGTTCATACAACCGCCTTACCGAAGAACTTCATCTTGACGCAACCTCATTTATCAACCAACTAAGGCAATACAAATATTGCACCATAACCATAGGCACAGGCCTTGACATCAAATCATTTGCCTTTACTCTTGAAGGACTATCAAGTATTTTGGATTATATACACTAAACATTATGCTAAAGTCTATTTTGATATTTCTGACGCTTTTCAGCGCCACGATGTCATGTATGAGTCAAATGAGAATTACAGTTCTCAGACTTGATGCCGGTGTAGGCCTAAACAACGAACAAGTAGATGGTCTCCAGGATATGCTATTGAGTACAATCGAAAATACAGGCCTTTTCTTTATAACAGAACGTTCACGTATAAACGACATAACAAAAGAACTAGGCATCAAACAAGCATCTCGATTATCAACTGTACAATTGCGAAGTCTAAGCCGACGGCTCGGAGTAGAAGCAATCATTGTTGGAACTGCCAACTATCAAATACGAGAACGCACGCCAATTGACGCCCAAACTGGAATGGCGAAAGGTGAATATGATATTGATATACGTCTGGTCAACCTCAGTAATGGACACGTAATAGCATCTGCTGGCGACACCCAGCACACTGGAGAAACAACACGTTCTTTGATAAAACGCATAGTCAGCGACTTATCAAATCGCTACCAGACTAATATTCAGACATCTACTGCACCTTCATCGCCAATTACCCTTCAGGGATATCTAATGGTACACCCAAAAGATTTAGGTATATTTTCTGTAAGTCCATATCAGACAATATCTACAATCAACAAGCGTGCCGAATTTGGATTTAATGATTGGCGTCTTCCATCTTCAGAGGAACTCTCTATCATGAATGCGAACAAATATTCTATAAATCTGAAATCTAATGCCACATACGGAACAGACTTAAGCAACTTTTCTTCCTCTTCCCCAAAAACAGTACGTCTTGTACGCACAGTCGTATTCACTCAACAGGAACATATAGCAGAAGGAAGCGTACGCTTATCTCCCAAATCCTATAATTTTGGGAATATACCAGTCCTTGAAGGCGAGGCTAAAGTCAAAATTAAAATCCTGAATGAATCACCTGAAACTATCTATTTAGAAAGCGTCAATTGTTCCACTAATAGTATTACAACATCTTTTACCTGTCATACAATTTCTCCCGGAGAGACAGGAATAATTACAATTACTCTAAACACCTCAGGACGACAAGGTATGACTATAAAACGGGAAATCAACATCCGATACTCAGACAATAATGGTTCTCATATCTTAAAACTCCCTGTTTTAGCAAATATTATCTAACAACATCACCTATTGAAGCGGGCGATGGCGGCGAGGAATTCGGGGCCGTAGCGGCGGGCCTTGTATTCGCCGACGCCGGTCACGCCGAGGAGGTCGAATTCGGTCGAGGGCCGACGTGCGGCCATATCGAGCAGCGTTGCGTCCGAGAAGATGATGTATGGCGGCTTGTTCTCCCGGCGCGCTATCGCCAGCCGCACCGACTTCAAGTGCTCGAACAGCGCCTTTGTCGAAGCCGAGTCGGCCGAAACGGCCGGTGCCGACGGCTTTGCGAACTTGCGCTCACGGGCAACCGCCTCGGTATAGCGCGACAGGGTAAGATGCGCCTCGCCGCGCAGTAGTTTCATGCCGAAATCAGTGACTCGCAGATGATTGCCGTCGTCATAGGCAATCTCGAACACGCCAAGCTGCACCATCTGCTGCAGATAGTCGTTCCATTCCTTCTGGCTCAGGTCGCAGCCGGCGCCGAAAGTCTTAATCCTGTCATAGCCTGCCGCGCGTATATCGGCGCGCATAGAGCCGCGGAGTATGTTCACGAGTGTGAACACACCGATATTCGTCCAGCCCGTGCGGGCTACGGCGCTGATGGCTTTCTGAGCCAGCACGGTGCCGTCGAAGCGTTCGGGCGGCTCGAGGCAGACGTCGCAGTTGCCGCAGTCGCAGTCGCGCGCTTCGCTGAAATACGACAGCAATATGCGGCGGCGGCACACCTTGGCCTCTGCATAGGCCCTCATACGGTCGAGTTTCTCCATATTGATGGCCTGGCGCCCCGACTCGGCGGCGAAATTGCGACGCGCTATAATGTCGGCCACACTGTGGAACAGAATCGCTTCAGCCGGAAGACCGTCGCGGCCCGCTCGGCCAATCTCCTGATAATAACTCTCGATGTTAGACGGCAGATTGTTGTGCACTACCCAACGGATATTGCTCTTGTCTATGCCCATGCCGAAGGCTATTGTGGCGCACACCACCTGCGCGGTGCCGTCGAGAAAGGCCTTCATCGCCTCCGAGCGCTCAGCCGCATTCATGCCCGCATGATAGCGCACCGAGCGCACGCCTGCAGCCGTCAAGGCCTTGTGCAGCGAATCTACGCCCGCACGCGACAGGCAGTAGGCCACGCCCGAATCGTTCGGATACTTCCTTGCAAGCGAGGCAATGAAGCGCACGCGATCGCGTGCGCCGGGATTGTTATATGCCCGCAGAGATATGTTCGGGCGGTCGAATGAGCTCACGAAATTAAACGGGTCGCGCAGCCCGAGCTGGCGGCCTATATCATCGCGTGTCAGGCGGTCGGCGGTAGCCGTAAGCGCTATCGTTGGCACATCGGGGCGCAGTTCTTTCAGACGCGCAAGCTCCGTATAGTCCGGGCGGAAGTCATGGCCCCACTGCGATATGCAGTGAGCCTCGTCGATGGCAAAGAGGCTTATGTCGAGCCGCTCCCAGCTGTCTATCTCAGCAAGAAGGCGCTCCGGCGATATATAAAGCAGCTTGAGGCGCCCGGCGAATGCCGCCGCAAGAATCTGGCGGTTATAGCTCTCCGGCTGGTTAGAATGGACTGCGGCCGCCGGAATACCGTTGGCAACGAGAGCCTGCGTCTGGTCCTGCATCAGCGCTATCAGCGGCGACACCACCACAGCGCAGCCCTTGGGCGCAAGGAGCGCCGGCAACTGATAGCATATAGACTTGCCGCCGCCGGTTGGCATGAGCACAAGAGCGTCGCGGCCGCTGCACACGGCCTCGATGATTTCATACTGCCCCGGCCTGAACGAACGGTAGCCATAGAAACGCGCCAGCAGCCCCAGCGCATTCTCTTTAAGCGATTCTTTTTCCATCATAGCACAAAAATAAGACTTTTTTAGTTAGAAATTAGAAGTTAGTAGTTAGAAGTTGCCCAAAAACGACACTCCTAATTTATAATTACTAACTCCTAATTCATTTTGCTCTTGTCTTCAAGATACTTTCGGGCCTTCGCCGCCCATGCGGCATCGCTGCAGGTCGATTCATTTTCGAGAACCGACATCAGCTGCCACAGAAAAATAACCACGCCCAGCATATTGAGCGCACTGTGCCCGCCGGTGAGAAAACTTATGGCCGAACCCAGTGCCAAATCGGCTCCGTGAGCCACACAAAGCCCCACATATACCCCAACCAGCCGACGCACCGCCCGTCCGAATTGCCTGGAAGACAGACATGCACCACCCTTTAGTTTACCGGCACGACGCAGACGCCGCCGAAGCCGCACACCCGACACAACATCGGCCATCACCATGGCCGTACAAAGCCCCGCCACAGGCAGAACGGGCTCAACGAAAGCCGCCGCGGCACCTCCGGCCGCCGTCACAGCTATTTTTATCTGAGAATTATCCATAACACTGCAAAATTACAGCCGCCGAAACCCTTTTGATTGACTTAAATGACACGCGATTGTGCGAAAAACGCTAATTTTGCAGACAAAACCGAATACAATGAATGTGATATTATACGACGAGCATGCGGTGTGGGCAGACCTGCTCCCGATATGCTTCACACGCCCCGTAGGCGCTATCCGAATAGGCATCGACACCATAGCCGAGAAATGGCAGGCTTTTCTGCCCGGCGAATACTCCTGGAAAGTATCAGAGCAATATCTCGAAGAGCTCTTCCCTGCCATAGGCGAAGACTGCCCCGACACCCTCTTCATAGCCGGCAATGTGCTGCCCGACACCCTTCTCGCGGCCAAGGCTGCAGCCCTGAAGCCGGGCGAGGCACTTATCGACGCCCGCGGCCGCGTTATAGCCCACCGCGGCAAAGAAATCGCCGCACGCATCGAATCGTACACCGAAGTCACCGCCATAGAGCAGCTATACGACATCTTCATGCTCAACGGCGCCCGGATAAAGGCCGACTTCGAACGTCTCACCGCCGGCCGCACCTCGCAGCCCCTGTCGGCCTCTAACACCGTCATCGGCGACCCCTCGCTTATCTTCATCGAAGAAGGTGCGGTAGTCGAAGGTGCCTTCCTCAACACCGCCAAAGGCCCCATATACGTAGGCGCCGACGCCGAAATCATGGAAGGCTCCATGCTCCGCGGACCGATAGCCCTCTGCGAGCACGCAACCGTCAATATGGGCACTAAAATCTATCCCGACACCACCGTAGGCCCCTTCTGCAAGGTCGGCGGCGAGTTGAACAACGTCGTATTCCTCGGCTACTCCAACAAGGCCCACGACGGCTTCCTCGGCAACGCCGTCATAGGCGAATGGTGCAACATCGGCGCCGGCGCCGTAGCCTCCAACCTCAAGAACGACTACACCCAGATACGCCTTTGGAACTATCCCACACACCGCTTCGCACGCACATCGCTGCAGTTCTGCGGTCTCATAATGGGCGACCACTCCAAGGCCGGAATAAACACCATGTTCAACACCGCCACGGTGCTCGGCGTGGGCGTCAACGTGCACGGCGCAGGCTTTCCCCGCAACTTCGTCGAGTCGTTCAGCGAAGGCTCCACGGCCGGTTTCACCCGCGTTCCCGAAAAGAAATTCTTCGATATCGCCGAGCGCATGATGGCTCGCCGCGGCAAAGCCCTCACCCCCGCCGAACGCCGCATGCTCACCCACCTGATGACCTTGTAATATCGCACTTTTTTCGTATCTTTGCGTTATTCTGCAATATAGGGAGTACTTTCGTACAAATATTTTATAAAATGGTATTATGACATATCCGATACAAGACATAGCACGTTACATCGGCCTTACGTCGCTTTTAAAAGGACTGACAATCAGCCCACTAAAGCTACAAAAACTGTTATACTATGTACAGGCATGGTATATGGTTTTTTATGGCAGAGAGAACGTGCCTTTTTCTGACAAGCCTCAGGCTTGGGTCAATGGACCTGTCTATCCTGTTATATTCCATGCTTATAAGAGCAAGACCGCAAACATGTGCGATCATCTGAAAGCCTCCGATTTTTACGAAGGTGCACCGGAAAAAGGCCTCGAAGAAATATGCGGCAATATGCAACTCGATTTTGAACTATTGGAATCAATAATACTTCTTTATGGCTCCAAAACCCAGAATGATCTGATTTTCCTCACCCATTCCGAGAAACCCTGGGTAGAAATGCGGGAAGGGCTAAGGCCCTTTGACCGATCCGAAAGAGAACTTTCGCTGGATACGATGTATCAATATTATAAGGAACGGCACGAACGCAACATGGCAAAGGCATGAAACTGACCGCTGTTGATCTTGAACACGAAGATTACTATACAATCAACCGACGAGATCCCCTGAAATATTCCTTGACGAAAGATGACTCCAGACTGTCGCATTCAGTACACGGCGTCATCAAATATGACTATATCGACCTAGGCAAGACCGACTATCATTTCAAACAAGCATTCGAGCAGCAAGAAATATCCATGTATTTTGAGAGAATGAATCTACTGTCAACCACGACAATAGACAACCTCTCATCAAGAGCAAACGATTTACACCTCCGCAGATCAGACATAAAAGGCAATCTCAAGAAAGCCGTTTTACAGATATATCCTGAAATGGCACAGTCGAATCCGATAATTTATCATATCGCTCTACACGACAAAAACCACAAGGAAAAAGGAGACCGAAACAAGGGCACGCGCTGCCCTCGCCTGTATTTTATGTTGGGAACAAACGGCCATATATACATATTGTTTTTTGACCCCTATCATGAGCTAAACCCTATGATAAAGGCAGACTCCAGAGATTGATGTTAAAATAAAATCCGCCTCACGGTTCTAATAAATACAAATCATGCTACCTGAAAAATATGTAATCACCATAGGACGCACCTTCGGCAGCGGAGGGCGCGCGCTCGGACGTGCTATCGCCGAAAAACTCGGCATCAGCTTCTACGACAAGATGCTGCTCGTCAAAGCCGCCGAAAAAGCCGGCTACAACCTCGAATACTTCGAGAAAAACGACGAACGCGCACCAAGCGTCATGGGTAGCGCCATGCCGTTCTCATTCGGGTTTTACCCGATGTCGTGGATTGGCAACCCCAGCGGAAACGGCTCGGACAGCACTTACACCGCCCAGTGCGACCTCATGCACGAGCTCGCAGCCTCCGAACCCTGCGTAATCGTAGGCCGAAGCGCCGACTATGTGCTCCGCGACCTCCCCAATGTGGTCAACATCTTCGTTCATGCCCCCATCGAAGAATGCGTGCGCCGCATAACCGCCAGAGGCGATGTGGCCCGCGAATCAGACGCAAAAGCGCTCGCCGAACGCACAAACAAACTCCGCGCCAATTTCTACAATTTCTATACCGACAAAAGATGGGGCTATGCCGAAAGCTACGACCTGTGCCTTAACTCTGCAGGCCGCTCCATCGACGACCTCGCCGACTACGCAATTGAATTTATAAAACAACGACTCGAAAAGTGAAAAAGTTAATTTCCGCCATCTTCACACTCTGCATGGCTTTTGGCGCAAGTGCCTTCACAACCGACACAATAGCCATCAACACCACCCTCCTCGACGGCCCTGCAAAGGCTGTCGTAATCACTCCCGACGGCAACAAGAACACCCGGCGACCGACAGTATATCTGCTGAACGGTTTCTCCGGCACATACCGCGACTGGAGCTCCCGCACACAGCCGCGCCTTGGCGAGCTCGCCGACCAATACGGCATGATAATGGTTATGCCCGACGGCCGCGACAGCTGGTACTGGAACTCTCCCGTCAACCCGAAACTGCAGATGGAAAGCTTCATCATCGATGAACTCGTGCCATATATCGACGCCCACTACCCCACCAGGCCCGAAGCCGCACAGCGCGCCATCACGGGTCTGAGCATGGGAGGCCACGGCGCGCTCTGGCTTGCAATCAATCACCCCGATGTGTTCGGAAGCGCCGGCAGCATGAGCGGCGGCGTCGATATCCGCCCCTTCGCCGGAAAATGGAACACCGAGAAGCTCCTCGGCCAGTCTTACAGCAAGAACCCCGAACTCTGGAACAGCCATACCATAGCCGGAAACATACCCAAAGTCAAAGAAGCCGGCATAAACATAATTTTCGACTGCGGAAAAGACGATTTCTTCGCCCGCGTAAACGAAAAACTGCACCGGGCCCTGCTCGACGCCAACGTGCCACACGACTACACCTCGCGCCCGGGCAACCACAGCCACAGCTACTGGGCAAACTCAGTGCTTCACCACCTCATCTTCTTCAACCAGGCATTCAATAAGTGATACTCAGAGAGATAAGTCTTGTCAGCTTTAAAAATATATCTTCGGCGGAACTGCAGTTTTCGCCGAAGATAAACTGTTTTCTCGGCGACAACGGCATGGGCAAGAGCAACCTGCTCGACGCGCTATACTTCATGAGCTTCTGCAAAAGCTTCACCGGCGCCCTCGACCCCATGCTTGTGCAGCGGGGCTGCGGATTCGCCATGCTGCGGGGCAGATACCTCCGTCGGGGGCTCGACGAAGACGTCAGCGCCGCCGTGCAGCCCGGGCGCCCCAAGTCGTTCAAGCGCGGAGGCAAAGCATATCAGCGCCTTACGCAGCATATCGGAGCCTTCCCGCTGGTGCTGCTCTCGCCGGCCGACATGTCGCTCGTCGGAGGCGAGCCGTCAGAACGACGCCGCTTCATCGACCAGATTATATCGCAGCGCGACGCTCCTTATCTCGATGCCCTCGTGCGCTACAACCACGCCCTCGAACAGCGCAACAAGCTCCTCAAACAGGAATGTGCCGACGGCTCGCTCTTCGACGCCCTCGAGGCCCAGCTCGAGATTGCCGGCGACTATATATCGGCGCGGCGTATCGACAATATAGCCCGTCTCGAAGAGATTTTCCGGCCGTACTACCGCGCCATAGCCGAGTGCGACGAGCAGCCCGGCCTGCGCTACACCGGCAAAGACTATTCGGACGAAGGAGGCCTGGCAGAGCATCTGAGAGCCTCGCGCAGCCGCGACGCCATTCTGCGCTATACCGCCTCGGGCCCGCACCGCGATGACATCGAGTTCACACTCGACGACATGCCCGTGCGCCGCTCGGCCTCGCAGGGTCAGACAAAAACATTCACATCGGCTCTGCGCTTCGCCCAGTACGAGCTGCTACGCAGCAGCCTCGGCATAAAGCCATTGCTGCTGCTCGACGACATATTCGACAAACTCGACGCCGGCCGCGTGCGCCGAATCATGGCTATCGTAGGCGGCTCAGACTCTTTCGGCCAGATTTTTATAACCGACACCAACCGCAAGCACCTCGACGAAATAGTGGCCGACATACCCGACACTCACATCGACGACCCTTACCGCCTGTGGCATGTCGAACACGGCTGTTTCGCCCCCATAATCACCGCCGAATGACATGAAACGAGTAGAACCCATGCGCCTCGACGCAATAATCAAGCAGATGATCGACGCCACCGGGCTGCGGCCCGAATACAACCGGCGCACGGTCGAATCGCTGTGGCCCGAGGTCGCCGGCAAGCACATAGCCTCATACACGGGGCGAATATACGTCAAAGACCGCACCCTCAACGTGCAAATAATATCGGCGCCGCTCAAAGAAGAACTCTCGTATCTGCGCGAGCTCCTTGTGCGCCAGCTCAACGAAGCCGCAGGCGCCGACGTCATCTCATCTATACGATTCTTATGAACATTCCCGAACCCAAATTCGAATTCCGCCACCACACGCCCGTTCAGATACGTTTCAACGATATCGACATGTTCGGGCACCTCAACAACTCGGTCTACCTCCAGTTTGCCGACCTTGCCAAGATGCGCTATTTCATGCAGTTCATGGACGGCAAGTTCGACCCCATGCGCCTCGGCCTCGTCGTAGCCAACATCAACTGCGATTTCTATCACCCCGCCTATGTGCAGGAAAAACTCGAAGTACTCACTCAGGTTGTGTCTGTAGCCAACTCCTCGCTCGTGATGGAGCAGCGTATTGTCAACGCCGACGGCCAAGTGAAATGCATCTGCACCACCATCATGGTGAGCTTCGACCCGCGCACGGCGACATCAGTGCCCGTCACAGACCAGTGGCGCACCGACCTGAGCACATTCGAAGGACGCCAGCTATGAAATACACGCCCTTGGAACTGCACGGCGTATGGCTCATAGAGCCCGTGCGCCACGGCGACGCCCGCGGCTACTTCTGCGAGACCTTCCGCGCCGACAGATTCGAGGAGGCTACCGGCATCGTCCCCGCCTTCGTGCAGGACAACGAATCTGTATCATCGCGCGGTGTCGTGCGCGGCCTCCACTATCAGGCCGGCGAGGCTGCGCAGGCCAAACTTGTGCGCGTCACCGCCGGTGAGATTGTCGATGTCGCCGTAGACATGCGCCGCACCTCGCCAACCTTCGGCAGGCACATCGCCGTCCGTCTCTCGGCCGAAGACGGACGCCAGCTGTACATACCCCGCGGCTTCGCCCACGGCTTTGCCGTCCTTTCGGAAACGGCCCAGTTCCAGTACAAGGTAGACAACTACTACTGCCCCGAGGCCGAGCGCACGCTGCGTTTCGACGACCCCACGGCAGGCGTGGAGTGGCCTCTGGCGCCCGAAGATATGATTCTTTCTCCAAAAGACCTCGCAGGACGGGCTTTCGCCGACTGCGACTTTTTCGACTGATATGACAATAGCAATAATAATACTCTCCATAGCGCTCATAGCCGCCATCGCAATCATGTTTGGCAGCCGCAAAAGCAGCGAGGCCAAAACCGCCGAAATAGCGCGGCTGTCGGCGGAAAACGGCCGTCTCACAGGCGAAAGCGCCGCTTTCGGCAAAATACGCGAAGACCTCGAGGCTTCAGTGGCGCGCCTTCAGGCGCAGATAGAAGAGTTGCGCTGGAGCGAGGCCGAAGCCGTGAGCGAGAAAGTGCGCCTGACCGAGCGCAACGACGCTCTCGCCCGCGAAAACGAACGCATTCAGAAAGAACAGGCTCGCCTCGAGGCCGAACTCGAAGAACGTTTCCGCAACCTCGCGGCCAAAGTGCTCGTAAGCAACTCGGAAGCGCTCCGCGAACAGAACCGTACCGGCCTTGCCGAAGTCCTTGCGCCTATGCGCGAGAACCTCGAGCAGTTCCGCACGGCCTTCACCGAGCGCTACGACAAGGAATCGGCCGAACGCTTCTCGCTCGGCGAGCGTGTGCGCGAGCTCGTGCAGCTCAACCAGACCATAGGCCTGGAGACCCGCAAACTATCCGACGCCCTCCGAGGCAACTCGAAGGTGCAGGGCGACTGGGGCGAAATGATTCTCGACAATATTCTCGAACGCAGCGGATTCCGCCGCGGATACGAATATCTGGTGCAGGAAAGCGTCACCAACGCCGAAGGGCACCGTCTGCGCCCCGACGTCGTCATCAACTACACCGAGGGCCGCAAGCTCATCATCGACTCAAAGGTTTCTATCCAGGACTATCTGCGAATGGTCAACGCCGAGTCCGACGACCAGCGCGACCGCTTTGCCCGCTCGCACCTTGCCTCGGTAAAGAAGCATATCGCCGAGCTCAAGGGCAAGTCCTATCAGGACGTTGTCGGCGACGAGCGTGTTGACTTCGTGCTCATGTTCATACCCCACGAAGGTGCATTCCTCGCCGCCATGAAGCTCGACGAATGCCTCTGGCAGACAGCATTCGACAGCCGCGTGCTCGTCATATCGCCCACTCACCTTATGTCGGTGATAAGACTCGTCGAACAGGTATGGCGCCACGACAAGCAGAACCGCAACGCCCTCGAAATAGCCCGCCAGGCAGGGCTTATGCTCGATAAATTCAACGGTTTCCTCGCCGACATGGAGCGAATCGAGAAATCGCTCGGTGCCGCGGGCGATGCCTGTCGCAATGCCTTCGCCAAGCTCTCGACCGGCCCCGGCAACCTCATCGGCAAGGCCAAATCGCTCACTTCGCTGGGTGCAAAGGCAAAAAAAGCGCTTCCCGAACGGTTCGTGCGCGAAATCGATGCCGACACCGACGCCGACGACAGCGATAATACCGAAGAAAATGCCTAACTTTGTCGTTCTATTCAAGCTTATACGGTTTACTCACATATGATACGTTCATTCCAGTCACTTTTCTCTTCGATGCCTCCGGTGGTGAAGAATCTCCTCATCATCAATGTGCTCATATGGCTTGTGATGGCAATCGCGCCCGCCGCCGACCATGCCTTCACCAAATATCTGGCGCTATATTACTTCACGTCGCCGGGTTTCTATCCCTTCCAGCTGTTCACATACATGTTCCTCCACGGCGGATTCACTCATCTGTTCTTCAACATGTTCGCCCTCGTCATGTTCGGCATGACAATAGAGCGCGCCATGGGCTCGGCCCGATTCCTGTTCTACTATATCTCTGTCGGAATTGGCGCCGCCCTCATTCAGATGGGTGTATTTGCCATATATATCAACCACCTCGAGGGGCTGTTCGATGCCGAAACCGTCCGGGAGATTGTCTCGCGGGGCTGGGAACTTATCCAGAACGGATATAACTATACCGACCCCGACGCCGGCAAACTCAATGCCTTTGTCAACACCCCGATGGTAGGCGCTTCGGGTGCTATCTACGGCATTCTGCTCGCCTTCGGATTCCTCTTCCCGAACGTGCCGATATATATCTTCTTCATTCCCGTGCCTATCAAGGCCAAGTGGCTTGTTCTGGGCTACTTTGTGATAGAGCTGTTCTACGGTGTCGGCGGCCATGCCGACGGCGTGGCTCACTTCGCCCACATCGGAGGCATGGTATTCGGCTTCCTGCTTCTGCTCTACTGGAAACGCAAGGGAGTGTTCAATAACCGCTGGTTCTTCTGATGGAGACCCCTCAGGAAAAGCCGGCAAGCGCCCCGCGCCCACGCCCGGCAGCCCGTAAAGCCGCCGGCAGAAAACCGGCGGCATCTAAAGGCCGAGGCTCCGGCAGCAAAAAGAAAAAAAAGCGCAAGCTGCGTTCGCCCTTCATGCGGCTCATGCGGGCGCTCATGCTCATACTGAGCATCGTGGCGGCCGTGGCGCTGTTCTGCACGGCATATGCCGGTAATATTTCGCCCCTTAAGCACGGTGGACTTTACGGCATTCTGCCGCTGTGTTTCCCCTTTGTGATATACTGCGCGGTGGCCCTGCTCGTGCTGCAGATATGGTGGCACTGGCGAGGCGTAGTCATAATATCGGTCGGACTGCTCGCCAGCGCAGGCCCTGTGCTGCAGGTGTGTCCGCTCAATCTGGGCTCGCATCATGCGCCCGAAGGGATCGACACTTTCAAGCTCATGACCTACAATGTGTTTCACCTCTATGAGCAGCGCGACAGCACCGATACAGTTCCCAACCGCATGCTCGACTACGTTATAGCCAACAACCCCGACATTATCTGCTTTCAGGAGGCTATAACTCTCGCCGCGAGAAAAGCCTACTTTATCACTCCGGAACAGATAGACACCATTCACTCAAGGTATCCGTATATCATCAAGAGCGCAGGCCAGCAGATGATTATGTCGAAATACCCGGTACAGCCCATTCATCTCACCCTCACACGCGAGGAGTTTCAGAATGCCGAGCTTGCCGCCTACCGCATCACCTTCCCCGGAGGGAAAATGGCGACTCTGTTCAACGTCCACCTGCAGTCTCTCGGCCTCAACCAGGACGACCGCAAGCTATACAAGAATCTCACCGACCTCCAGCGCGAAAATCTCGGGGCCGTCAAACAACAACTTATCGGCAAGCTGTCGTTTGCCAATGTCGAGCGCGCACGCCAGACCCAGGCACTGCTCAGGCTTATCCGCCACTACGGAGGCCCCAATGTGCTGATATGCGGCGATTTCAACGATGTCGCCACCTGCTACGCCCTCCGCACGCTCGAAGACGCAGGCTTCAGCTCGGCCTATGCCGAACTCGGTTTCGGCCCGATGATAACCTACAACTCCGGCCGCTTCTACTTCTGCATCGACCACGTGCTCTACCGCGGCGATTTCACCCCCCTCGACATCAAAAAAGGCACTCTCCGCGCCTCCGACCACTATCCCCTCACCGTCACCTTCGCTTTAGGAAACTAAGAGGTTGGAGCTTCGGAAATGAGAAAGGTCCTTAAAGTCGTTAAAGACCTTAAGGACCTTAAAAACTTTAAGTCTCCTAAACCCCTAACCTCCTAAATAAATGAGCGTTGCGAAGGGAGTATAGTTGAAGAGGCGGTCGGCTTCGGCGGCGACTGCGGCCGGAGTGAGCAGACGGCGCTCTGCAATTGTGCGGTTGATGTCTTCGCCGTGATATTCGGCGAGGGCAAGATTTGTAGCTTTAGCGAGATATCCGAGGTTTGAAAATCTGAACGTAGCCTCAAAATTATTGAGGGTACGGCCAAATTCGTGCTCACTGATATTTGAGGCAACGCTTATCTGGCGCGCCTCGTCGAGAAGCATCTTGCGGGCTGTTTCTATGGCCTCGTCGCTGTTGTCGGCCAGACGGGCCGTGAGCAACAGCAGACCGGCATGCTCGCTGCCCATAATAGAGGCATCGGCAGAGGCGAAAAGGCCTTCGCGCTCGCCGTAGAGCAGGCGTCGTGTGAAGCGCGAGGCGCGGCCGGCCGAAAGAATGTCGGTGACAGTATCGGCGGCATGATAGCGGGCGGTACCGTAGCTATCCATCGGGAAAGCCATCACAATCATGGTCTGAGGCACATTGGCGCGTACGGTCTCCACGATATTTTCTGTCGGGAAACCCTCGTCGGGCAACTGCCGCGGCGCCACATGCCGGGCCGGTATGTCGGCGAACCATCGCTCGGCAAGTTCCACCGTTTTCTCAAAACTGATGCTTCCTGTCACCGAAAGTATCGCATTATCGGGCGCATAGTGCGAATAGAACCAGCGCTCCACATCGGCAAGAGTGACACGGGCGATATGGTCGGGCTCAAGGCCTATCACCGGCCAGGAATAGGGGTGCTTCTCGCCATAGGCTATGCGGCGCAGATGGTGGAAGAGGTCGCCATAGGGCCGGTTGAGGCATGTCTGCTTGAACTCTTCGATTACGACTCCACGCTGCACCTCGAGCGAGCGCTCGCTGAAATCGAGCCGCAGCATGCGGTCGCTTTCAAGATGGAAAGCGGTCTCGATGTTCTGCGCGGGGAGCACGTCGTAGAAATTGGTGAAGTCGTTGCTGGTCCATGCATTGCTCTTTCCCCCTGCGCCTTCGAGTTCGCCGTCGAACGACGGGATATTGGCCGAACCGCCGAACATCAGGTGCTCAAAAAGATGAGCCATGCCCGTGAGCGAGCGGCTTTCATCGCGCGAACCCACATTGTAGAGCACATCGACAGCCGCCATGGCCGTCGTAGGGTCATAAGAATGCACCACACGCAGGCCGTTGGCGAGCGTGTGGCGTCGTACTGGTATTTCTTTAGCGCTCATTATTCGCTGAGCACCTTCATTTTAAGAATACGTATATCTGTTTTTGGGCGGTCGGCGCCGTCGGTCTGAGCCTTCTCGATTTTATCGACGGTATCCATGCCGTCGATGACTTCGCCGAATACAGTATATGCGCCGTCGAGGTGGGGAGCGCCGCCGACGGTGGTATAAGCCTCCTTCATTTCGGCAGTCATGCCCGGCGCGGGGTGGGCGGCCACCTCGGCATCGCTCTGGGCAATAAGTGTGTCCTGAAGAGCCTGCAGGGCGGCACGGTCGCCTCGGCGCTGCATTTCGATGATTTCGTCGCGGTGAGCCATGGCGAGCTTGTTGAATACCTCCTGCATGCGGGTCTGCTGCATGCGGTGCTCCATAGCAGCCACCTGAGCGGTATCGAGCTTCTGGCCTGTGACGATATAGAACTGCGAGCCGCTCGACTGTTTCATCGGGTTCACCTGGTCGCCCTGGCGGGCAGCGGCAAGGGCGCCACGCTTGTGAAAATGCTTCGGATAGACGATTTCGGCGTCGATTTTATAATCGGGGCCGCCTGTGCCGAGGTGCTGTCCGGGGCGGGCGGTCTTCGAGTCGGGGTCGCCGGCCTGAATCATGAATTCCTTGATGACGCGGTGGAAAAGGGTGCTGTCGTAGTAGCCCTCTTCGGCGAGTTTGAGGAAATTGTCGCGATGTTTGGGGGTATCGCCGTAGAGAAGCACGGTGAAGTTACCCATAGTTGTCTCTACCAGCACTTTGGCAGAGGTGGTGTCGGGAGTCTGTTGTGTCATTTGGATAGAATCGTTTGCGGAAACACCGCTGTCGGTGCTTCCTGTTGCTTTGCAGGCGCACATGACCGCCAGGGCAGCCAGCGGTGCAAGAAAATATGCACGCATATCAAAATTCAGATAGTAGATGTCGGAAAAAGCCGCTTGTAGATGCGGCGGAAATTATCGTCGGTGGCACAGAGCGTCTTGGCGTTGACCTCGTAGTCGCTGCCGTAAAGCCCCTGCAGGAGGTCGGCCAGATACTTGTGCTCGCGGTCTTTGTCGATGGTTGCGGCCACAAGGCGACGCACAGCCGGACGGTAGCCCTCGGCATCGATAGCGTTCAGATAGCGCGCGGCGCTGGCCATGAACTGGCCCGTGAGGTCGACACGCTCCATATTATCGATAATACACTCTATGGCCTCAGGATCGCACTCGCCTATATGATTGGCCAGATATTCATAGCTCTGAAGCCCGTCCGGGTCGTGCTTCAATGTCTTTATATCGTCTTCGGTCATTGGACTGAGATTTTACGTTGTGCGCAAAGATAACGCTTTTTTTTCTAATGGGCGCTTTGACACTATCAATTAATGTCCTATATTTGCAAAATGGTAACCAAAATCACATCTCTTGCCCTTGCCGCAGTGCTGGGCATTTCGGCTGCCGCGGCCGCCGACATCGAGCTTTTCAACTATGCCGAGCCCGACGGGAATTCGGGTCTGCGCCTGGCATGGCGCGCCGACAGCACCTCGCAGTGGGAGCCGCTCGGCTATGATTTCGTGAGAAGCGACTTCGGCCCCTGGGGCTCGTTCAAAAAAATGTATGGTCCGAAACTGTTTGTGAACGGCGCCGACGGCCGCTGGACCGCAGTATGGCAGGCTTCGCCGAAGGGCGACGTCACAGCTCTTGCCAGCACCGCCGACTTCGCATCGTGGACCCCGCAGCAGTACTTCGCCTCGCCGGTCGACCTGCCCCGCGACATGTATCCGGCTAACGCCCTGACGCCCGACAGCGCCACAATCGACGGCAAACGATATGGCGGCTACGTGCAGAAAGCACCGGCCTCGCTGGTAGACGGCCTTAAAAAGTTTGTGGCCCACCGCCGCTCGCTCGACGAGCTATACGGCGAGCGTGCTGCCGACGACGGCAAGCGCTTCGGAGGCCTGTCGCAAGTCAATGTGACCGTTAAAGCCGCAGACGCTCCTGCCAAGCCTATCTCCGACATGCTCGTCGGCATTTTCTTTGAAGACATCAACTACGGCGCCGACGGCGGTCTCTATGCCGAACTCGTGCAGAACCGCGACTTCGAATACAAGCCCTCCGACCGCACCGGCGACCAGAAATGGAACGCTACACGCGCCTGGAGCACCGAGGGCGACGGCAAAATGACTATTCTCACCGAAAAACCCGTACACCCCAACAACCTCCACTACGCCCATATCACCGCCGACGGCGCTTTCACCGTTGCCAACGAGGGCTACGACTCCATCGCTGTCAAAAAAGGCGAAAACTACCGTTTCTCCCTGATGGCTTCGGCTGAAAAGCCTTGCAAAGTGCGCGTGAGCCTCAAAGACAAAGCCGGCAAAGCACTCGCCACCAAGACTATCAGCATCAAGGGCGACTCCTGGACCACATATAAGGCCGTGCTGAAGCCCTCGGCCTCGTGCACCGACGCTTCGCTGGCGCTGCAATTCGAGAAAGGCGCAGAAGCCGACATTGATATGGTGTCGCTCTTCCCCGCCAAGACATTCCTCGGACGCGAAAACGGCCTCCGCGCAGACATCGCCCAGAAGCTTGCCGACATCAAGCCCCGCTTCGTGCGCTTCCCAGGCGGCTGCGTGGCCCACGGCGACGGCATCGACAATATCTACGACTGGAAAGGCTCCATCGGCCCCCTCGAAGCCCGCAAACCCCTGCGTAATCTCTGGGGCTACCACCAGACCCGCGGTCTCGGCTATCATGAGTACTTCCAGTTCTGCGAGGACATAGGCGCCGAGCCTCTGCCCGTGCTTGCCGCCGGTGTGCCCTGCCAGAACTCCGGACAGCCCCACAGCCACTCCACATGCGCCATCGACACCTACGGCCAGCAGAACGGCATCGCCATGGAAGACATGCCCGCATATATCCAGGACGTGCTCGACCTCATCGAGTATGCCAACGGACCGGCCGACTCCAAATGGGGCTCTCTCCGCGCAGCCGCAGGCCACCCCGAGCCCTTCAACATGAAATATATCGGCATCGGCAACGAAGACATGATTACCGAGGTGTTCGTGCCCCGCTTCAAAATGATATACGACGCCGTGCGCGCAGCACACCCCGAAATCACCGTGATAGGCACCGTCGGCCCCTTCTATGAGGGCACAGACTACGAGCGCGGCTGGCAACTCGCCCGCGAGCTCGAAGTGCCTATGGTCGACGAGCACTACTACGTCGCCCCCGGCTGGCTCATCTACAACCGCGACTTCTACGACAGCTATCCCCGCGGCGGCACGAAGGTGTACCTCGGCGAATATGCCTCGCATCTGCCCGGACGCCCCAACAACATCGAGACCGCACTCTCCGACGCCCTCTACCTCACCGACGTTGAGCGCAACGGCGATGTCGTAGCCATGACATCATACGCTCCTCTTCTGGCCAAGAACGGCCATACCCAGTGGCGCCCCGACATGATATACTTCGACAACACCGACGTATATCCCACTCCCGAATACTATGTGCAGCGCCTCTACGGCAACAACAGCGGCGACAGCTACATTCCCACCGAACTTGCCATCGACTCGACCGACCCCAAGGTCAAGGCCCGTATAGGCGTCAGCGTAGTAGCCGACAAGGCCGGACGCCGCTATGTGAAGCTCGTCAACATGCTGCCGGTGCCTGTCAAGGCCAATCTTGCCGACCTCGGCATCAAGGGCACGAAGGTAAGCGCCGAACAGCTCACCGGCGACCCCGCCGACGAATCGGCCAAATCCGCCGCCACAAGCCTCTCACTCCCCGAAGCGACCCTGCCGCCCTACTCATTCACAGTCTTCAGCTACTGATTTAATACCAATAAGACCAACCGGGCCCGGTTGGTCTTATTTTATGCCCCAAAATAAATCGGGCAATTCTGCGTTATAATATAGCAATGAAGACAATTATCACTTTCCTCGCCATAATCGCGGTTTCGCTCGGACTGGCCTCGTGCATCGAGGACGGTTTCTCTACGTCGCCCTCAGACCAGCCGGTATTTTCTACCGATACTCTCCGCATGGGCGTAATCTTCACAGAAGAACCGTCGCCGACAAGCCGTTTTATGGTCTACAACCCACACGCAAAATCACTGTCGGTAAGCGACATTCGTCTTTCGGGCGAAAACTCGCGCTTTTTTCGCGTAAATGTCGACGGTATCAGCGGCAGCAGCTTCGCCAACGTCGAAATCCGCTCTAAAGACTCCATTTTTGTATTTGTAGAGGCAACCCTCCCTGCGGTAGACGCCAATGTGCCCACCGCCATCGAAGCCAAGCTCGATTTCACCACCAACGGCGTTGTGAGCAGCGTTGTGCTCCGCGCCGACGGGCAGAACGTACGTCGGCTCAGCGCCGCCACTATCGAGACCGACACCCGTTTAGACGCCTCGCTGCCATACCAGATATTCGACTCGCTCGTTGTAGCCCCCGGCGCCACACTCACCATCGCGCCCGGCACGACACTCTGTTTCCACGACAAGGCCGAACTCATAGTGCGTGGTTCGCTGCATGCAGAAGGCACAGCCGAACAGCCGATTGTAATGACAGGCGACCGCACGGGCAATGTTGTCGGCGATATTTCTTTCGACATCATGTCGCGCCAATGGGGAGGTGTCTACTTCGCGCCCTCATCCATCGGAAACAGGCTGGCGCATACCGACATACGCAACACATGGTATGGCGTCGCCGTTGAAGGCGAGGGTCCTTCCGAAACTCCCGCCCTCACCATGCTCAACTGCCGCCTGCACAACTCCGCGGGCCATGTGCTCGAAGCCGTGCACAGCGCTGTCGAGGCCACCGGCTGCGAATTTGCCGAGGGTGGTTCCGGCCTCGTATATCTGCATGGCGGACATCACAGCTTCAATCACTGTACCTTCGCCAACAACTATCTCTTCGCGGCAATATCGGGCCCGGCTATCGGATTCGGTCACATCAGTTCCGACCCCAAAACAGGCCTTGACGACGACAGCGGCCTGCCCTACCTCTCCGCAGACATTACCAACAGCATAATCTACGGCCTCGGCGCCGACCTCTCTCACGGCGACCTCGAGGGCACCGACGCACGCCTGCACCGCTGCCTCCTCAAAAGCGAAGGCTCGGACGACGATAATTTCACGGAATGCATCTGGGATTCCGACCCGCTGTACTATACCGTGCGCTCCGACTATTTCTTCGACTACCGCATAAAGCCTGAGTCGCCTGCAATCGGCGCGGCAGACCCTTCTTATCCCGCTCCCACCGATGCCTACGGCCTACCGCGCGGAGCCACGCCAGACCTCGGGGCATATGTTTTTTCCGAGCCGTCGGAGTAGTCAAAATGTACAATTAACTGGAGTAAAGAGCGCCTCAGGCGCTCTTTTTTTATATTATAGACTATCTTTGCGCTCTGAACAGCAGCAAGGCAGAGTGTGTTTTTATATCGTACACCCTCTCAATTTATCTTATGAAACAATTCATCGCACCAGCAATAGCCCTATTATTGGCTTTCGGAACCCAGGCTCAGAGAACCGAAGCTATTCCTTTCGGTGACTTCAACAACTGGGTGACACGTAATATAACAGAATCGCACGTTATCGGCGGTAACACCAGGCAGGTGTATGCCGTCGGGCCGACAGCGACCATAGACGGCGACGAACCGTATACCAACCGAGGCGGCTCTCCGTGGGCCTCTTCGAATGTAATGGCAAAGGTGATGGGCATCACCAAGACCAGCAACGCCGTATATCCCGACCAGCGCTCGGCCGGAAACAAATGCGCGAAGCTATGCACCCAATTGGAAAACTGCAAGGCAATCGGAATCATCAACATAGATGTGATGGTGGCCGGCACGCTCTTCCTCGGCCAGATGTTCGAGCCTATAAAATCGACGTCCGACCCCTATTCGAAAATGGAAATGGGTATACCGTTCACAAAACGCCCCAAGGCGCTGTGCTACGACTATAAGCTGTCTATACCGGCCTCGGGTGGCATAATATATTCGAGCGGATTCGGCAAGAAGAAAAACCTGCCCGGCACAGACAAGGCTGAGGTATTCATAATTCTTCAGCGCCGCTGGGAGGACGCCGACGGAAATCTCTACGCCAAGCGCGTTGGCACCGGCCGCGAACTCCTCGGTGAAACCACCAACGGCTGGAAAAACGGGCACCGCCTCGCCGTGAACTACGGCGATATCTCCGGCAAACCGTTCTATAAGCCATATATGGGTCTTATCAGCAAGGAGAACAGCTACTATGCCCGCAACTCCAAAGGCAAGATGGTGCCCGTGCAGGAAGTGGGCTGGGATGACCCTTCGGCCACCCCTACGCACCTCATAGTGATGTTCTCCTCCGGCAGCGGCAAACCCTACACCGGCACCCCCGGCATGACCCTCTGGATAGACAACGTAGCCCTGGCGTATTAGGCGGTTGGGCGGTTGGGCGGACGAGCAGTTGGGCGGACGGGCGATTGGGCGCCCTTGTTGCCCTCACAGCCAGTCCGCTCAATAACGTATCAGCCCATCTGCCCGTCAGCCTGTCCGCCCAACAGCCTGTCAGCCTAACAGCCCAACCGCCCAGCAGCCCATCAGCCCAAATTCTGTCGGACGGCGGCGAGGTAGGCGGTCATGGCGGCGGAGTCGCGGGAGGCTACGATGTCGCGTAGTTCGGCCAAAGAGGCGCAGATGCGGTCGAGCTGGGCTACAGAGTCGGGATTGAAGAGGATTTCCGACAGCAGATAGTCGTCTTCGCTCATCAGACCGCGGGCAATAGCCATGTGGCGCTTGAAAGTGGTGCCTGGAGCGGGCTGGTGCTTCATAGCTGCACCGAACACAAGGCTCGAAGCGAAGGGCACCGACAGCGAATATGCTATCGTCTCGTCGTGACCGAGGAAGGTATAGTGCTCTATATGAAGGCCCAGCGAAGCATAGAGCTTTTCGAAAAAGTCGATTCCGGCAGGGTCGCCTTCGCTTATGATTATGGCGTTTTCGTCGGCAAGATTAGAGAGAGAAGCGAATGTGGGGCCGAACATAGGGTGTGTAGACACATATGGGTGTCCGGCCTCGGCATAAAACTCAGGTAACCCGCGCTTTACCGACGCAATATCGCTCAGAAGCGTCTCCGGGCCAATATAGGGGAGCACCTGACGGAACGCGTCGAGCGTATATTTGACCGTTGCGGCGTTGAGCACCATATCGGGCGCAAAATCGGCTACTTCGTCGAGCGATGCGAAGCGGCGCACATTATAGGTGAAGCGCAGGCGCGCCGGGTCGCTGTCGTAGACGGCCACATCGTGGTCGAACGACAGCAAATCGCAGAAAAAGGAGCCCATCTTGCCTGCTCCGAGAATCAGAATCTTCATTGGAGTTCAAGCTGTTGGCGCACCGACTCCTCATGAATGGAGGCAAGTACGTTTTTAATGAAATCGGCATTGAGGTCGAGTTGCACGGCGGCATCGACACGCCTCTGCATGAGGTCGTTGTAGCGTCCGGGCTGCAACACGGGCATATTGTGCTCCTTCTTGTAGCGGCCGATGTCGCGCGCCACCCGCATGCGCTTTGCAAGCAGCTCAAGCAAATCGTCGTCGAGACGGTCTATTTGCTTACGGAGCAGGCCCAGACTCTCCGTAGAACTTGTTTCCGAGGGGATTGCGAGTGTTTCGAGTATATATGCAAGCACATCGGGCGTAATCTGCTGCGCGCTGTCGCTGAGGGCGCTGTCGGGGTGACAGTGGCATTCCACGATGAGTCCGTCGAAATTCATGTCGAGGGCCTGCTGCGACAGCGGGGCGATAAGCTCGCGCTTGCCGCCGATATGGCTCGGGTCGCATATGATAGGCAGATCGGGCAGACGGCGATGCAGCTCGATGGGAATGCGCCATTTTGGCGGATTGCGGTATATATGCTTGCCGTAGGCGCTGAAGCCGCGGTGGATTGCGCCGATACGGTGTATTCCGGCGCCGTTGATACGCTCCATGGCACCTATCCACAGCTCGAGGTCGGGGTTGACGGGATTTTTGACAAGCACGGCGAGCGAATCGCGGCGCTCCTGCGGCAGAGCGGCAAGGACATCGGCAATCTCCTGGACGGCAAAGGGGTTGGCCGATGTGCGGGCACCTATCCACAGCACGTCGACACCGGCATCGAGTGCCTCGCGGGTATGGCGTTCGTTGGCTACTTCGGTAGCGATGAGCATGCCAGTCTCGGCCTTGGCCTTGGCAAGCCACTGGAGGGCCGGCGAACCGATGCCCTCGAAACCGCCCGGCTTAGTGCGCGGTTTCCACACACCTGCGCGGAAAATTTTAACACCGGCGGCAGCAAGAGCGCGGGCCGCTTCAAGTATCTGCGCCTCACTTTCGGCACTACATGGGCCGGCAAGCACTAATGGCCGGCGCGACATTATATCGTCTGAAAATAATCTGTTTAATTCCATTGGGTAGGAGGATATGAGGTTAGGAAATTAGGGGGTTAGGGGGTTGGGAGGTTAAGGTCTTTAAGGAGGTTAATGAAGCTAAGGAGGTTAGGGTCTTAAGAACTCGCCCCTCGTTCCTCGCCCCTCGCTCCTCTCAAGAGCGGCCTCGAGCACGGGCTGCGGGGCGCAGAGCGAAATTCGTATATAGCGCTCGCCGGCCTTGCCGAAGATGAAGCCGGGAGTGATGAAGACGCGCTTTTCGGCCAGAATACGGTCGGCGAAGGCCTCGGCACTCTCCTCACTGTCGGGAATGCGCCCCCAGAGGAAGAGCCCCTGCTGGCCCGGGCGCCAACTGCAGCCGAGGGCATCCATAATGCGGCCGCAGATGGCCTGTCGGGCGGCATATTCGGCATTGAGACTATCATACCAACTGCCATCGGCCGCAAGGGCCGATATAGCTCCCTCCATGATGGCACGGGGCTGGCCCGAGTCGATATTGCTCTTCACGCGGAGAACCCAGTCGACAAACTGAGGCTTAGCCACAAGCATGCCCACACGCCAGCCGGCCATATTGAGGCATTTGCTGAGTGAATTCATCTCTATGGCGACCTCTTCGGCGCCCGGAACATTGAAAATGCTCAGCGGACGGGCGTTGAGAATCATGCTGTAGGGGTTGTCGTTGACAATGACGATGCCGTGTCGGCGCCCGAAATCCACCAGGCGCTCAAACAGGCCGAGCGAGGCCGGTGTGCCTGTAGGCATATGTGGATAGTTGACCCACATCAGCTTTATGCGCTCAAGGGGCAGCTGCTCGAGAGCCTCAAAATCAGGCTCCCAGCCGTTTTCCTCGCTCAGAGTGTAGGGAAAAACCTCTGCAAGCGCTATACGCGAAGCCGAGGTATAGGTTGGATAGCCGGGGTCGGGCACAAGCACGCCGTCGCCTGGATTGAGGAAGGCAAGCGCAATGTTGAGCACACCTTCCTTGGAGCCTATCAGCGGCAGCACAGAGCGGTCGGGGTCTATGCCGGCGACCCCGTAGCGGCGCTCATACCATGCGGCGAAAGCGCGGCGCAGTTCCGGCAGCCCGACAGTCATCTGATAGCCGTGCGTATCGGTACGCTGCAGACACTCTACGGCCGCCTCTACGGCCTGAGGCGGAGGAGGCAGGTCAGGGCCACCGATTCCGAGCGAGATAATGTCGACGCCCTCGGCGCGCAGACGGGCTATCTCCTTGAGTTTGCGCGAAAAATAATATTCGCTCACATAGTTCAGCCGCTCAGCGGGGCATATTTCCTTAGTCTTTGTCATATATTGTCGAACGGTATTCACCGAGAATTTTGAAATCATTAATAAGCGGCCTCACAGCCTCGAGCGCCTGCCGGTAGCGCACGACGTTGTCGAATGTGAGGTCTACATAGAAGCGGTATTCCCACTCGCGGCCTATGATGGGCGTAGACTGTATCTTAGACAGATTCATGTCGTAGAACGACAGAATAGCCAGCACCTTCGACAGCGCGCCCGCCGAGTGCGGCAGCGTGAACATGAGCGAGGCCTTGTCGGCCGCAAGCTCGTCCGGCCCGAATTCGGCCGCCAGAAGAGGGTCGGCCAATATAAGAAACCTCGTGAAATTGCGTTTGTTCGTTTCGATGCCTTCGGCGAGTATATCGAGGCCGTAGAGCCTTGCGGCATAGTCGCCGCAGACGGCGGCGTGCCCGCGGAGGCCGTCGGCGGCAATCTCGCGGGCGCCCGGCGGTATCGAAGCGCTCCACCATCTTCATGCGCGGGTGACGGCGCAGCCACTGTTCGCACTGCATGAGAGCCATCGGGTGGGAATTGACCTCTACTATATCATCGATAGCCTGGCCCGGCAGAGCGCACAGCACATGCGATATACGCTTCTTGTGCTCGCCGATGATACGCAGGTCGCCCGAGCGGAGAAGCTCGTGGTTGCTCAGAATGCTGCCGGCAATGGTGTTTTCGATAGCAGCGATGCCAAGCAGCGACGCATCGTAATGCAGCGCCTCGAACAGTTCAGGGAAGGTATCGAACTCTACGGTCTCAACATCATAGCCTCCGAAATACTCGCGGGCGGCAGCATCGTGGAAACAGCCCGCGACGCCCTGTATGCCTACTCTTATCTTCTTTTCCATATCATAAAAAATGCCCCGCGGCTATCAGCCTGCGGGGCATTATATAAATAGTTATTATGGCTCACAGCGCCCCGCTTCTATCGGTGTGATAAAAGTAAAAAAAAGGGTAAAAAAAGCTGAGTGCCGTCATAGTTTCTCTGTTTAATGTTGCAAAGGTATAAATATTTTGCGAAAAACAAACATTTTTCCAGAAAATTCAATCTTTGCAACACTTTTTTATCGTTTCAGCGTCTTTATGATGGCATTAGCGCCGCGGATAATGTAGACACCGCCGTCGAGCCCTTCGAGCGAACGCGATGCCTCCACATCGCTGCGCAACATCACGCCTGTGACTGTATAAACCGCCACGCGCTCGTCGGGAGCGATAACGCCTTCTATGCCTGTTGAGACATCGCTGTCGTCCACAGCCTTCTCGATATACACGGTCGGGCTGCTGAAGTCATAGTCGGGGGTATCGTCGTTCGATATATAGGCATGGGCAGCGCCGACAGCGCGGGGAGCATCGAGCGAGAACCACGAGCCCTCGGCCGAGTGAGCCAGCACATGGTAGCGAGGCGAGGCCACGATATCGACGTGGGTGCCGGTGAGCACTCCCACGGTATAACTGTCGCGCTCGTTGACTGGAACGCCGGTAAACGAAAGCACCTCGGCACCGCGCGCACCAAGGCCGGTCTTCTTAACGATATACGGCACATTGGCCTTTATCTCGCGACCGCTGGAGAGGAGTTTCAACACATGGTAATCATCGCCCGTCTCAACATTCATTTCTTCTGTAAGACAAGCCTCATAGCCCTCAGGCAGCTCAGCATCAAAAGGAAGAATCAGAGTATCATACACATCGCCTTCCATAGCCCACTCTACGGTCGCCTCTTCCGGCCCATAATATACCAGAGTTATGTTGTCGAGAAACAAATGTGTTTCAGTAGATGTGCCAGCCTTATACATATCGAATTCAAGAGTTTGGCCTTCGGTCAGTACAAAATCAAGAGATACGGTATATTCCCCGTTGGTGGCACTACGGAAATAAGCGACAGCATCTGCAGCCGAGGTGCAATCAATCGCTTTAATGCTGCTTTTCACGCTCTCACCGTTGATATTAAAGCGGTAATCGCCATTAGTTGCAAGAGCGTTACTATGAATGGCGTTGAACGATATATTATATTTTCCGGCGGGGAGACCTGCTATAGAATTGGTCAATTCCCAATTGGTATATTTAGATGCACCACTTGCCGCCTTGTTATATATGTGCAGTACAAGCTCCTTGTCATTCCATGAATTGGTGCCGTCGCACTCCATCACAGACTCGTATGTCTTGAAAAGGTATGTTCCTTTATTAGTCAGGCCGGTCCATGTGGCGGCGGCACCGTTTTTGGGATTATCGCCGTCGTTCGGCAGAAAGCGGTGTCCGCGAATCATATACGACACATCGACGCCATTGTCGGACGATGCTTCAGCAATGGCAGTCTTGAAATAATCGTCAACTTTTATCAGCTCCCATTGCTGCATAGGGTCGGTATAGTCAATTTCCACACCATCGACAATATACTCTGTTCCGTCGGCATAAGTATTGCCGGTGCGCGCGGCTCCCATTGCTCTGTCGGCGAGGGTAAACACAAAATGGCCGCCTCCTACGTGAGTTGCCGTAAACTCTGCGGGCGAAACGTTGTCTACATAGTAGTTGTCGCCTATTCCATTTAAGGCTCCGCCCTGCGTAAAGGTGGTATGGAGGCTGTATAGATTGTTTGCAGCATCGAAAACCGGAGTGATGCGGATTCCATATCTGCCGAGAACGGCATGCGTACCCCAATCGGCGCCAGCAGAAAGGAGCTCTCCTGTGCCGACATTACGCATAAAATAATGGCAGCCGTCTTCCCAGTAGCTTTCGGCATCTGAAGCGGAGAAAAGCTCATCGTCGAGTATAAAATCCTTGATATAATAGAAGTTATTCTCATATATCGCCGGCACGAGGTCTACTCCCATAGTAGCGTTGCCGCTATGTGAGTCGGTGAGCACCCAGTCGGAGAACACTGCTCCTGTCGGCCCTGAGGCACCATTCTGCTGGGCCGTGCGCAGCATTGATGTAAAATGCGGATTGGTATATGTTGCATTGCGCAGATAGCCGTTAGTATTATTTCCTTTGTAAGATCCTGATGTAAACATCATTGTCCAGTCGGGCTTGTATGCGCGGCCGCTCAGCTTCACATCGTTGGGGCGCTCCATCGCACAGTTATAGCCGAAGAGATCGGTGAGCGAAGAAAGCTCTATCGTCAGGGCAGCCTCATCGGCGGGCGACGACACATCGGTGGCAAGAATACGTCCTTTTACTGTCGGGTCGCTCGCATTCGACACCGCAACAGTATTGTTGATAGTCCACTGCTCGGTATCGCCGGGCCAATTGGTGAGATTGCCGGCCTTTGCGATATGAGCGAAATCGATGCGGTCGCGACGGAAAATCACCATCTTACCGCGTATGTCGCTGACTTTGAGATAGGGAGTGTAATCGACTATATAGTCGGCAAATTTCCCTTGATTGAAGAATTGATTGAACAGCTCGTTATATTGTGCTATTGAAGCGGCATCGTCCTTTGCTCCGAGTAATTTATTTCCGGTCGAGGCTTCGCCAAGACGGAAAATATTGCCACGGAAAAGATGGATTACATAGAATTCGGAGGGGTGCGCGTCGAGATAGTCTGTCAGTACTGTGAAAGCCTCATCGAGTGTGAGTTTGAGGCGGTCTGTGCCATGATTGCAGTACAAAATGCCGTCGGTCATGCCTGGGCGGAAGTCGAATGCCCTTATGCCGCCGGCAAGCTGCTCGGCAAGGGTCTTTTCCTGCGTCGTTGAGTAAGTCGGGCCGGTGGCTGAAGCCCATTCATGGCCGGTGGCGGCGTCGTGTGTGCCAGGGATAGACACGTGAGCCACATAGACTTCGTCCGGGAGGTACTTCTGCCAGTTTGCCACATCGGCACGGGCAGAGGCGAGCGCCGCTTCCTGGTCGTAGGCGGGCACTGCGGCGTGTATGCCTGGCGCCACGGCAGCGCACAGCGACAGCGCAAGCGAAATGAATAAAGATTTTCTCATAGGTTGTGTTTATGTAGGTAATAGATAATCATAGGAAAGCCTGGAAATCGGCCGCGCAAAAATAAGAGGTTGTTCCGACACCGGCAGCTGCATTAACACACCTTAACGCGCAAAAATGGCGAATGACCCCATCTTGGCGGCATGTCAAAGCGCTCAGCTAATCATGTAGCCGTGGCCGGAGCGGTTTGTGATATGTGAGCCGATATCGCCGAGTTTCTTGCGCAGGCGGGAAATATTGGTATCCACTATCCGCTCGTTGATGCCGGCGGTTTCGTCGCTCCACACACTGCGGTGTATCTCTACACGCGACACATATGTGTTCACATTCTTGAGCAGCAGCACGAGAATCGAAAATTCGGTCTTGGTGAGCGACACAGGCTTGCCCCCGATACGGGCGGTCTGCGAGTTAAGGTCGACTTCCATTTCCTCGAAAGTAATCAAGGCTGCCGAACGGGCCGGCACACGGTGACGTCGCATCACCGATTTCACACGGGCCACCATTTCGCGCAGCGAGAAGGGCTTCACGATATAGTCGTCGGCACCGGCGTCGAGAGCATCGATGACAATGCGCTCGCTTTTGATATTAGAATACAGAATGATACCGACATGCTCGGTTGCCGGATTGTCCTTGAGGCCGTAGATAAGGTCCATGCCGCTGTATGGCTGGTGCATTGCATCGACAATGACAAGCTGGGTGGTCTGGAGAGAATCGAGGTCAACCTGCTCTGCTACGGTCTTGACGTCTACGGCATAGCCTTCGCTCTGCAAGTTGACCTGAAGCAACTCGCAGATGTTGGGGTCGTCGTCGACAATCAATATGTGACCCATAGCGGGAGTAAACGGCATAGTCTGAAAATTTGGAATGCAAATTAAACTATTTGCGCCGAAATACACAATACAAGTAACACTATTGTATCTTTATTGTTTCCGAAAATTATCATCGCCGGAGTTCAGGGGGGCGCCAAAAATCCAGCCCCCCCTTAACTCCTAATCTCCTACCCCTCACGCATGACGTTTCTGGAAATTCTCGCGCAGGGTGTCTATTACATTTATGATATAGTCGCCGGTCTTCTCGAGGTCGCCGATAATATCCATATAGTAGATACCGGCCTGATATTCATAGTGCTTGTCGTTGATATTACCGACATTGGCGCCGCGGAGTGTATTGCGATAGTTATTGATTTCGCGCTCCTTGTTGTACGACTCTATCAGAGACTTCTGGTTCACATTCTCGATATCGTTCAGCTGACGAATCATCATGTTCATCGCCTCGCGCACATATACATACATCGAGTCTATATTCTTGTATATTTCCTCATTGAAATCCACGCCGGCCTGAATCTTGCGGCTCAGAATCTTGCCTACACCCATGCAGCTGTCGGCAATGCTCTCAATTTCGCTGATAATATTGAGCATGGCAGCAATGCGGAGCTTGCCCTCGTTCGACAGACGGCCTTCGGCGCATCGGTTGAGATAATGCGCTATCTCAAGTTCCATGCGGTCTGAGATATCCTCATACTTCTCAAGCCGCGAGAAAAGCTGGTTGAAATCCTCGCTCTTTTCCTTGGTATGAATCAGATTCTGAGCCATATCTATCATACGCCCGACGCGCTCGGCATACACGCCGATTTCTTTCTCTGCCTGGGCGATATTGAGTTCGGAAGCATTGAGCAGACCGCCGGAGATAAACTTGAGAGTAAACTCCTCGTCGTCGCGGTGTTTCGACGGCACCACCCACTCCACAATCTTCACATACAGCCCCGTAAGCCATATCATGATTACTACATTGACAAGATTGAATGTAGTGTGGAAAATCGACAGGCCGAACGACACGCTCATCTGCATCGCCGCGATATTGCGCAGCACTTCGTGGCCCGACGGCAGCGAGTTGTCGAACAGATGATTGTAAATTTCAGGTTGGGTAGCTTCTATCTCGGTCACATAGTGGTAGAGCGCGTTGGGGTCGCCCTGGCCGATAGCCTCGGTGAGCCATGCGTTCATATTGGCAAAAGGCACAAACACACACAGGCACCACAGAGTGCCGAGAAGATTGAACAGAAGATGCCCCATAGAGGCACGCTTGGCCGCCACATTGCCGCTGAGCGAGGCAAGGATTGGGGTGATGGTCGTTCCGATATTGCTGCCAAGCACCAGAGCGCAGGCAAGGTCGAAGGTAATCCAGCCCTTGCTGCACATGATAAGGGTGATGGCAAATGTAGCAGCCGACGACTGTATCACCATCGTCACTACAAGGCCGACAAGAGCAAAAATGAGTATCGACCTCAACCCCAGCGATGAATATTCGCGCAGACTGGCGAACATTTCGGGGTTGTTCTGAAGGTCGGGCACAAAATCGCTGATAAGGTCAAGACCCATGAAAAGGAAAGCGAAGCCGACAAGCAACTCGCCTATAGACTTGGTCTTGCTCTTGTTCATAAATAAAAGAACGACGCCCAGGCCTATCAGAGGCAGCATGAACGCCGATATATTTACCTTAAATCCAAAAAGCGCTATAATCCAGGCTGTGAACGTAGTACCCACGTTTGCACCCATAATCACGGCCATCGACTGGCCGAGGCTCATCAGGCCTGCGTTGACGAAACTCACAACCATCACCGTCGATGCCGACGAACTCTGTATAAGTGCCGTAATTATTATGCCGGTAAAAAGCCCCGCGAAACGGTTGCGGGTCATGGCCGATAAAATGTTGCGCAGACGGTCGCCGGCGGCCTTCTGTAATCCTTCGCTCATCACCTTCATGCCATAAAGGAACAATCCTACGGCTCCGAGAAGGCTCAGAAAGTCTAAAATACTATAATCCATCGTTTTGTTAAGCGGTGTATATGAAACCCGGACATCATGCCGGCTTCGCTTCGCAAAGATAAAAACAATCCCCGAATCTTACAAAAAAATAAGAGGGCGTCTCCGAAAACTTACAGCACCACCGCATCCAGTTTCACGGGCACAGCACACAACGCCAGTTGCGAAGCTATTTCAAGAAATTCGCAACTGCATGCCTCTCCCTTTCCCTCGGCGATGCGTCCGTCGATTATCACATGGATTCCGGCATGTGCCTTATTTCCATCAGTAGGATAGGGCACAACTTTGGTAAAAGCGTTGTCTATACAGCAGGCATGGACGTCTGCAACCACCAGCTCGGCATATCTGTAAAGTTTTCGGCTTATAACCCTGGCTGCCATTTCGTATGTAAGCGATATCAGGTCTGTCCGATGAACCGACATATAATTTTCAGGCGGCTTTCTATCGCGCAACGAAAATGCCGATGGTGAAACAATATCGTCCTGTACATGTCTTTGGTGGATTATGCGGGCAATCCTCTCATTATCGGGAACAGAAACTGTAGAAAGCAAACGTTCTGACATTATTTCAATGCATCTACGATTTCTGACATTAGCTCAGCAACACTTGCTGCATCAAATTTTTTACGGTCTCTCTTTATTATGCGTCCATTAGCGTCCTTCGCTATATAAGACACGGTAGAACAGCCTATATTGACAGTGCCAACAACCCGTTTTTTCAGCACCATCATAACAGTTCCGTTATCCGACGGAAATAATTTCCATTCACCTAACACACTCTCTGAAAGGAGGTCTATCACAGCTACGGCATTATCATATACAGCCGCCTCCAATGGCTGTGCATCATATCCATCCCAGCCGGCCTCAAGATTCCGAAATGATTCGAGACGATACTTTAACTCATTTTTCATACCCGACAAACACTCTATCGGGATACTTTTGACAAGCTTTACAGGTTGACATTGCTCGGCAACAGATGTCTTTTCATCAGAATACCATTCCAGAACATCAGCATTACCACACGCCAAAACTGCAAGGGTGACACAACTCCAAATATGAGTTTGCGTCTTCCTGGTTCGATGAGGCTCATTGAAAGATAAAGCTGCCATAATCAATCGTCTTGCGCCATCAGTTCCAACACCTTGTCTGATACTGAACGAATAAACATATTATATAAAACGGCATTGAGGCGAATCAGTTTTTCCCTGAAGTTAGAATAGTCTACATTATCTATAGTCTTTGCCTCAAATACGACATGGCATGCAAGTCCGTCGCCCTCGGAATAATCAAGAATCAGTCTTATCAGCCCTTTTACACCAATTTTATTTTCATCTTTAAAAATTGGAGCACACTCAGTACTTAGACGCCAAGAGCCAGAATTAGAAACCGTTGAAATTTCAGGCAGTTTCTCTAACATATCGGGAGAAAGAATAAACTTCAGCCCTTCATGAACAATTTCCGCCGGATTTGATGTAGGAAACACCCATACATTATCCTTACGCATAGATAGGGTTCCAAATCCATGAGCAACCGTTTCGGCAAATTCAGCTAACGGACGCGTTTTGCGATAAATCGAATCATTAAACGATATATAATCTTTAGAGGCATCAACAACAATAGAACACGAATCAAAATCAAAACTGAATGAAAGGCTCTGCTCGTTTGTGTTTATTTTAAATGGTCCGAAAGATTCGTCTGAGGATATATTGGACTGTATCTTAAAGCACTCCTCTAAAAACGAATTCATTCCGTCACCCATTTTCTTGCCTTCTAAAGAGGGATAAGAAAGCATCACCGCAACCTCTTTAAGAAAAGATCGTGGAAATACGGTGTGTTTTTTGATAAATTCGTCGCGGTTCATGCTTGTATACAGCTATTTTATACGTGCAAAGGTAGCAAATAATGCTGCAATACGCAAATTTATGACTTACTGGACTTTGATTTCGGAGATGTCTACGAGTTTGTGGATTATGGCGTAGACGGTGAGTGCAGGCGCGGAGTGTATGTCGAGTTTGGCGCAGATGTTGCGGCGATGGGTTGTCACGGTGTGTGTAGACAGGAAGAGCTCGTTGGCGATCTCCTTGGTGGATAGTCCGCGGGCTATGCAGCGCACAATCTCGCGTTCTCGGGCCGTAAGCTCCTGCGAAACCTCGGTGCTATCTTCAGCCGCCGGCTTGGCAACCGCCTTGGGTTCAAGGCTCTGCGCCGCCGGCACGAGTATGCGGTCTTCTATGGCGCAGTGGTCGCGGAGTTCATGCTCCGTGCCGATGATGTCGTATAGAGCAGAATTTAGCAGGTCGCCGTTTCCCTCACCCTTATAATGACATATAAAAATTTCTTTTAGCTCGTTGAGTTTCGGGGTGATTGAATGATGGCGCGCCTCAAACTCGGCGATTCCGAAGCGGCCGCTGTCAACGCCGTCGAGCAGACTCTTGATATAAGGAAATACATGGTGGTTTTCATATTCCATATGCAGGCGCACTTCCTCGGAGTAGTCGTCGAAGTAGCGCAGAAGCAGCATCGCCACCGAGTTCTGCTCTGTCATGGGGAGTGCCTCTATAAGTTTGCGTCGAATCGAAGGCAGTGCGAAATCGAGAAAATAGCTGTGGGCATTTTTCAGATACACCATCAGCGTTGCAAGGTCTATATTGAAATGACGCCACGCCCGGTTTTCAATAAAATTGGCTACCGCAAGGAAGGTATCTGTATCGATGCCCTCACGGGCACATATTTCGGCGACCGACCCATTGCCAAATCCGAGCGATATGCCAAATCGGCGAATAAGCATCAACAAGGAAGGACTGTTGCGTATAAGTTCGCGAAGTGAGTCTGTTCTTTCAAAGGAATTGTCTGTCATTCGGCTCTTATCCATATTTATTCGCGCAAAATTACAAAATTTCCCTTTTCTGCCGCAATACCCTAAAATGAGTAATTTTCATATTACAAAATCAACACTACTGCGTGGAGCGTAAAAACCGCTTCAAAGCACTTTTTATGTTAATTTTCCTCTAACATTATTAACATTAGAGCCAAATTTGTTAAATCAAGTTAAAGTCAAGCATTTTTTCTTGCGAAAACATGTTGTATAACATAATTCTTTATACCTTTGCATCAGTTTTTCATGGTATTAGATTTAAGGTGAAAAGATTATTCGTCGTGATGACGGGTAATTTTTTTTATACCTGCCCCGCAAGGGGCTTTTTTTATGCGGTTATTTTGGCTCAAGCCGAAAGCACGGTGCATATGTTAAATTGGGCAATTAGAAGTGTTAA
>CAJTOB010000014.1 GCA_910578035.1 uncultured Muribaculaceae bacterium | reverse complement strand
CTCAGTCACATAGCCACCGCTATGCTCCTTCGTCTCAGATATAAATCCATCTCGTTCTTTTTGCCCTGTGATTTCACATATGTTATTAAACAAGCTCTTATTGTGAGAGCGAGGCTTTTTTTTGGCAGAAGGCGATTTTTTGCGTATTTTTGCAGCCTAAACTTAATCAATCACACATCTTACACGATGGTTGTATTCTTCACCAAAGACGATACGACGCTTTACGCCGTCGACAGTGACCACGCTTTCAGCCCCGACGAAATCGAACGTCTGGAATGGCTTTTCGCCGGCGCACGTCCGCTGGCTAATGACGCGAACCCTGCCGGAACCTTCATAGGTCCCCGCAAAGAAATGATAACTCCCTGGAGCACGAATGCCGTAGAGATTACCCAGAACATGGGTCTCAGCGGCATTCGACGCATTGAGGAATTCCGTCTCCGCAAAGGCGACGAACCTTTCGACCCTATGCTTCAGAGAATCTACACCGACCCCGGAGCCGATGTATTCGCTATCGACGCCGCGCCGGCTCCCGCTGTGGAGATAGACGACATCACATCGTATAACGCCCAGGAAGGACTCGCACTAAGCGCCGATGAGGAAGCTTATCTCGCAGATTTATCAAAGAGACTCGGCCGCAAACTCACCGACAGCGAAGTATTCGGCTTCTCGCAGGTAAACTCGGAGCACTGCCGCCATAAAATCTTCAATGGCACATTCATCATCGACGGGGAGGAAACACCGTCCACCCTCTTCGGCCTCATAAAGAAGACCAGCAAGACAAACCCCGGTCGTCTTGTAAGCGCTTATAAAGACAATGTGGCCTTCGTCAAAGGCCCCGCCATCTGGCAGTTCGCACCCGAACGCGCCGACGAGCCCGCATTCTTCGACGAACGCAAAATCAAATCGGTGCTTTCTCTCAAGGCCGAGACCCATAACTTCCCCACAACGGTCGAGCCCTTCAACGGTGCCGCCACTGGTAGCGGCGGTGAAATCCGCGACCGTCTAGGCGGAGGCAAGGCGAGTCTGCCCCTTGCAGGTACTGCCGTCTACATGACATCATATCCCCGTTTCGACCGCGTCAATGACCCTGCGTGGCTTGGCTCTACCAAAGCCCGCGAATGGCTCTACCATGATCCGGCCCGCATTCTGGTGAAAGCTTCTAACGGCGCCTCCGACTTCGGAAATAAATTCGGACAGCCCCTTATCTGCGGCTCGCTTCTCACATTCGAGCATCAGGAAAAAGGCGCCACTTGGGGCTATGACAAGGTAATAATGCTTGCCGGCGGTGTCGGCTTCGCAGCCGAGCGCGATGCTATCAAAGGCGAGCCCGATCCGGGCCAGGCCGTTGTGCTTGCCGGCGGCGACAACTACCGCATCGGCATGGGCGGCGGTGCCGTATCGAGTGTCGATACAGGCCGCTATGCCGGAGCCATCGAGCTCAATGCCGTGCAGCGCGCCAACCCCGAAATGCAGAAGCGTGTGGCAAACCTTATCCGCGCCCTTGCCGAAGGCCTCGAAAATCCCATCGTGTCTATCCACGACCACGGTGCAGGTGGTCACCTCAACGCACTCTCCGAGCTCATCGAGAGCACCGGCGGCTTCATAGACATCGACGCGCTCCCCGTCGGCGACCCGACCCTCTCCGACAAAGAAATCATCGGCAACGAAAGCCAGGAGCGCATGGGCTTTGTCATCAATCCCGAGAATATCGGCATGGTAGAGCGTATCGCCGCGCGCGAACGCGCCCCGCTCTATGTTGTCGGCAAAACCACAGGCGACAAACGCCTGTCGTTCGGACGCTCGTCGGACGGCTCGCACGCCATTGACCTCGCTGTAGCCGACATGCTCGGAAATCCACCCAAAACCGTTATCCGCGACACTACGGCAGCTCCCGAATTTGAAGACGCCAAACTTTCAGACTCCGATATTCCCCAATATATAGAAGCTGTGCTCGGCCTCGACGCAGTTGCCTGCAAAGATTGGCTAACCAACAAGGTTGACCGCAGTGTGACCGGCCGTGTAGCAACACAGCAGTGCGCCGGACAGCACCAGCTCCCCCTCAACGACTGCGGCGTCGTAGCACTCGACTACCACGGACGCGCCGGCATCGCGACCTCCATCGGTCATGCGCCCCAGGCTGCTCTTGCAGACGTTGCGGCAGGCTCGCGCCTTGCCGTGGCCGAAGCCCTCACCAATATAGTAGGTGCCGACCTCAACGGCGGCCTTTCGGCTGTATCGCTCAGCGCCAACTGGATGTGGCCCTGCAAGAACCCCGGCGAAGATGCCGCCCTCTACCGCGCGGTTGAGGCTTGCAGCGACTTTGTATGCAAGCTCGGCATAAACATTCCGACAGGCAAGGACAGCCTTTCAATGACCCAGAAATACCCCGACGGAACAAGCGTGAAAGCGCCCGGCACCGTTATCATATCGGCCGCAGGCGAAGTTTCCGATGTCAAGGCCACCGTTTCGCCCGTGCTAAAACGCACATCGCGCTCGTCGCTCTACTATATCGACTTCAGCGGTTCGGCTCTCGAACTCGGCGGCAGCGCCCTCGCCCAGGCAATGGGCAAAGTAGGCAGCAAGACAGCCGATGTCGACGCCGACCACCTCATCAAGCACTTCGGTGCCGTGCAGCATCTTGTGCATAACGGCTGGCTTGCGGCAATGCACGATGTCAGCGCCGGAGGTCTGGTGACAACCCTTCTCGAAATGTGCTTCGCCAACACCGGCGGCGGCATCAATTTCTATACCGACGGCTTCGAGACTATTCTCAAGCAGACCGATCTCGTGCGCATACTTTTCGCCGAGAACCCCGCCGTTGTAATCCAGGTCGAAGACCGCTTCAAGAACCGCGTTGAGGCATACCTCGACAGTCTCGATGCAGTCTATTTCCCAATCGGTGCCGTTGCAAACGAAAACGTGCTCACCATATCGCACCGCGAGCAGAACTTCTTCGTATCAGTACCGGCAATGCGCACAATCTGGTATGAACCGTCCTACCGCTTCGACCTCATGCAGACAGCCAAAGCATGTGCCGACGAGCGCCATGCCAACTTCGGCAAGCAACCGCTTCGCTACACCGTGCCTGCGGCAGTGCGCAAAAGCCTCGGCACCAAGGCACCCGCGACACCCCATAAACCATCGGGTATCCGAGCCGCCATCATACGCGAAAAAGGCGTCAACGGCGACCGCGAAATGGCATACTCGCTCTACTGCGCCGGCTTCGATGTCAAAGACGTGCATATGACCGACCTCATGAGCGGACGCGAGACACTCGACGACATCGACATGATAGTATTCTGCGGCGGCTTCTCTAACAGCGACGTTCTCGGCTCGGCCAAGGGCTGGGCGAGCGGTTTCCGCTGGAACGACACTGCCCGCGAGGCTCTGCGCCGATTCTACAGCCGCCCCGACACCCTCAGTCTCGGTGTCTGCAACGGCTGCCAGCTTATGGTCGAACTCGGACTGCTTTCCGGCGGAGCTCTCGGAAACGACATACGCCCCGTAGAAATGCACCACAATCTCTCGGGCAAATTCGAATCTGAATTTGTGTCTATGAAAGTTGTAGACGACAGCAGCGTAATGTTCGGCTCCCTCAAAGGCCTTACAGCAGGCATCTGGGTGGCGCACGGCGAAGGCCGCTTCGTAACCACCGACTCTTTCAAGACCTCTGGAATACGTGTGGCAGCCCGCTATGCATATGAGGGCTATCCCGGCAACCCGAACGGCTCGGAAGGCGCTGTAGCTGCAATGTGCTCGGCCGATGGCCGTCATCTGGCCCTTATGCCACACCTCGAACGCGCCATCTTCCCCTGGCAGTGCGCTTGGTGCCCCGACTGGATGCGCGAACGTGCGTTCACGCCATGGCTCCAGGCCTTCACCAACGCTTTCTCATGGCTTAAAAAAGCCAAAAAAGCGGCCTCAAAGTAAGTCATAGGGTCTTGGATTGCATATTTTAACACAAGAGAATCCTCCGGTAAAAGTCAAACCTTTTGCTAAAAGATTAAAAAACACTAATTTTGCAGTCCTTAACCCGTGTAAACACAAGAAACAACATAAAAACAAGATTATGAGTTTGAACATCATTGTGCTTGCCAAGCAGGTGCCCGACACCCGCAACGTAGGCAAAGATGCGATGAAGGAAGACGGCACAATCAACCGTGCCGCGCTTCCCGCAATCTTCAATCCTGAAGACCTTAACGCCCTCGAGCAGGCGCTCCGCCTCAAGGATGCGAATCCCGGCAGCACCGTCACAATGCTCACCATGGGCCTCCCCCGTGCCGCCGAAGTTATCCGCGAGGCTATCTACCGCGGCGCAGACAAAGGCATAGTCCTCACCGACCGCGCCCTTGGCGGTGCCGACACTCTGGCTACTTCTTACTCTCTGGCCATGGCTGTAAAGAAAATCGGCGACTACGACCTTATCCTCGGCGGCCGTCAGGCTATCGACGGCGATACCGCCCAGGTTGGTCCGCAGATTGCAGAAAAACTCGGCCTGCCTCAGGTTACATACGCCGAAGAAATCCTCTCGGTTGAAAATGGAAAAGTGGTAATCAAACGCCGCCTCGAGCATGGCGTTGAAACCGTGTCCTGCCCCATGCCCTGCGTGGTTACCGTCAACGGTTCTGCAGCCGAATGCCGCCCCCGCAACGCCAAGCGTGTCATGAAGTATAAGCGCGCCGTTTCCACCTCGGAAGCCGGCAAACTTACAGAAGCCGAAGCAGCCATCGTTGCCGCTCATCCCGAGCTCACAATTCCCGAATGGGGCGCCGCTTTCGTTGAAGCAGATCCCGCACAGATTGGTCTGGCCGGCTCTCCTACAAAAGTGAAAGCAATCGAAAACGTAGTCTTCACCGCCAAGGAAAGCCGTCGTCTCGAAAACAACGACGGTCAGATTGAAGAACTCGTTAAAGAACTCATCGCAAACCACACAATCGGTTAACACCGCTTCCAATCATTTATCACCATGTCAGACAAGAATAACCTCATAGTCTACTGCGAATACGACGAAGGCCGTGTAGCCGATGTAAGCCTCGAACTCCTCACCAAAGGCCGTCACCTTGCCGACCGTCTCGGTGTGAAACTTGAAGCTCTTGTAATCGGCGACAATCTCGAAGGCATCGAAAAGCAGATTTTCCCCTACGGAGCAGACACTGTATATAAAGTAGAGGACAGCCGCCTCTTCCCCTACACTTCCAACCCCCACGCAGCGATCCTCATCAAGCTCTTCCGCGAAATCGAACCGCAGATTTGCCTCATGGGCGCCACATGCATCGGCCGCGACCTCGGCCCTCGCGTGAGCTCCTGCCTGCACAGCGGCCTTACCGCTGACTGCACCGCCCTCGAAATCGGCGACCACAAAGACCCCAAGACCGGCAAAGAATACAGCGAACTGCTCTATCAGATTCGTCCGGCATTCGGCGGTAACATCGTGGCTACAATCGTCAACCCTGACTGCCGCCCCCAGATGGCTACCGTGCGCGAAGGCGTGATGAAGAAAGAAATCCTCAACGCCGACCACAAAGGCGAGGTAATCAACCTCGATGCAAAGAAATATGTAGACGACACCGACTTCGTGGTTGAAATCATAGACCGTCACATCGAAAAGTCGAAAGTCAACATCAAGAACTCCCCCATCATCGTGGCCGGCGGCTACGGCGTAGGCAGCAAAGAAAACTTCCAGCTTCTCTTTGACCTCGCCAACACTCTCGGCGGCGAAGTAGGCGCATCTCGTGCCGCTGTAGACGCCGGATTCATCGAACACGAACGCCAGATTGGCCAAACAGGTGTCACCGTACGCCCCAAACTCTACATTGCCTGCGGTATCTCGGGCCAGATCCAGCACATCGCCGGCATGCAGGAGAGCTCAATCATAATCTCCATCAACAACGACCCCAACGCACCCATCAACACCATCGCCGACTACGTTATCACCGGCGAAATGGAAGAGGTTGTGCCCAAACTCATCAAGTACTATAAAAAGAACTCGAAATAATGGCTAATTACTATAACGACAACGCCGCCCTCAAGCACCACCTCCACCACCCCCTGATGGAGAAAATCGTGGCACTCCGCGAGCGCGACTATACCGACGCCGAAAAGTTCGACTACGCACCCGTCGACTATGCCGACGCCATGGACAGCTATGAAAAAGTGCTCGAAATCGTGGGCGAAATCTGCGGCGGACGCATTGCCGAAAACGCCGAAGACGTAGACCATCAGGGCGCTTCCTGCTCCGACGGCCGCGCACACTACGCCGACAAGACTGTTGAAAACCTCGACCTCTGCCGCAAGGCCGGTCTCATGGGCATGGCAATGCCCCGTCGTTACGGCGGTCTCAACATGCCTATCACACCCTATATCATGGCTGCCGAAATCGTCAGCCGCGCCGATATCGGCTTCGAAAACCTCTGGGGCCTCCAGGACTGCGCCGAAACCCTCTATGAATTTGGCAGCGAAGAGCAGCGCGCCAAATACATTCCCCGCGTATGCGAAGGCGAAACCATGTCGATGGACCTCACCGAACCCGACGCCGGTTCCGACCTTCAGAGCGTAATGCTCAAGGCTACCCAGAAAGAAGACGGCACATGGGTGCTCAACGGCGTAAAGCGCTTCATCACCAACGGCGACAGCGATATCCACCTCGTGCTCGCCCGCTCTGAAGAAGGCACCAAAGACGGCCGCGGCCTCTCGATGTTCATCTACGACAAGCGCAACGGCGGTGTTACCGTGCGCCGTATCGAAAACAAAATGGGTATCAAAGGCTCGCCCACTTGCGAACTCGTATACAAGAACGCTCCCGCCGAACTCTGCGGTAGCCGCCGCATGGGCCTCATCAAATATGTGATGGCCCTCATGAACGGCGCCCGCCTCGGCATCGCCGCCCAGAGCGTCGGCGTAAGCGAAATCGCCTACCGCGAAGCATACCAGTATGCCCTCGAACGCCGCCAGTTCGGCAAGGCCATCATCGAGTTCCCCGCTGTAGCCGAAATGCTCGCCATCATGAACGCCAAGCTCCAGGCTTCGCGCTCGCTCCTCTACGAGACCGCTCGCTTCGTAGACATGTACAAACTCTACGAGGACATCGCCCGCGAACGCTCGCTCACTCCCGACGAACGTGCCGAAATGAAGCACTACAGCCGTCTCGCCGACGCGCTCACACCCCTTGCAAAAGGTCTCGGCAGTGAATACTGCAACCAGAACGCATACGACTGCATTCAGATTCACGGCGGTTCGGGCTTCATGAAGGACTATGCATGCGAACGCGTATATCGCGACGCCCGCATCACCTCCATCTACGAAGGCACAACCCAGCTGCAGGTAGTGGCCGCTATCCGCCACGTCACCACCGGCACCTACAAGGCTCTCATCGACAGCTATGTTGCCGAAGGCATTCCCGCAGAATTCCAGGCTCAGGCCGACGTTCTCGCCAAGCTAACCGCCGAATATGAAGCAGCAGTTGCCAAGATAACAGCTGTTGGCGATAACAAATACCTCGACTTCATGGCTCGCCGCCTCGTCGAAATGGCCGGTTCCATCATCATGGCACACCTCCTGCTCAAGGACGCCAAAACCGACGCCTCTTTCGCCGACGTAGCCACCGTCTACACCAAATTCGCCCAGGCAGAAGTAGCCCGCCACATCGAATTTATCAACAACTTCGATCCCGCCCAGCTCGCAGCCTACGGCATCAACTGATTCAATGAAGAATTAAGAGTGAATAATTAACAATTATTCTCCCACCCCTACTACCAAGCTCCGGACTCACCTCCGGAGCTTGTTTTGTTTACGGAATTGTGCAAGGGATTGGCGGAATTGTGTAAGGCGGGAGGCGAGGTGGTTTTGTAATTTTGCAGCATGGAATTACAGAACTTTGCACATGCTTTTCTGGCGATTCTCAATGGGATGTCGCCTTATATATTGCTCGGTTTTCTTGTAGCGGGCATTCTTCATGCGTTCGTCAGGCCGTCGGCGATGAGCCGTCATCTTGGCGGCCGCGGTATCAGACCGGTCGTCAAGGCTGCGCTCTTCGGCATACCCTTGCCTTTGTGTTCGTGTGGCGTTTTGCCTGCGGCTGTATCGCTGTATCGCCGTGGAGCGTCCAAGGGTGCAACCACCTCTTTTCTTATTGCGACACCTCAGACGGGCGTCGATTCGATTGCGGCAACATACTCACTGCTCGGTCTGCCGTTTGCCATATTGCGTCCTCTGGCTGCGCTTTTAGGCTCTGTCGCCGGCGGTTTTGCAGTTGACCGCAGCGATAAAGACGAAGAAAAAGCCGTATGCAGACTGTCGACAGAAGACGACCGTCTGCCCGAAGGGTTCTTAGCACGCTGCATTGCCGCCGTACGCTATGGCTTCGTCGACATGGTAGCATCTGTTGGCAAATGGCTTGTAATAGGTCTTGTTGTGGCAGCGCTTATCACAGTTTTCGTGCCCGACAGCTTTTTCACCTCTCTAAGCCAATATCCTCTGCTTGCCATGATTGCTGTGGTTATAGTGGCGATTCCGATGTATATATGTGCTACGGGGTCCATTCCTATTGCACTGTCTCTGATGCTCAAGGGGCTTTCGCCCGGCATAGCATTTGTAATGCTCATGGCTGGTCCGGCGGCCAACTTCGCATCGATTATCCTGCTTGGCAAGACATATGGCAAGCGCACGACGGCTGCTTATGTAGCATCTGTAGTCGTTACCGCCATTCTTTTCGGCCTTGCAATAGATTTACTGCTGCCCGCATCGTGGTTCATACCTCCGACCACATCGCTCCATGAAGCCTGCCACACGGACCTCCCTGTCTTCGACACACTATGCTCGGCTCTGCTTGTTGCACTGCTCATTTTCGCTGCAATAAGCCACCGACATCACAATCACTCACATAAAATATCAACAGACATGAAAAAGACTTATAAAATCGACGGCATGGCATGCCCTCACTGCAGCGCCAATGTCGAGAAAACAATCCGCGCCCTTGATGGTGTTGAAGACGTCGTTGTCAACCTCTCGGCTGGAACGGCCGAAGTAACAGGCGACGCTTCTGCGGCAAAAGTTTCAGAGGCTGTACGGCTCGCCGGCTACAACTGTACAGAATTGGCAGAAGCCTGAACATAATTCCGGTTGCTCATGTGGCCGGAATTTCTTATTTTTGCTTTTCAAAAAACTGAAAAAAATGAAAACCGGTTATATCAGCACTATCATTCTTGCACTCTCCCTTTGCGCATGCCATAACAGCGCGGACGACCATGTGGGTTGCGACCACAGCCACGGTCATACACACGAAGCCCACGAGAACCACAAAGGACACAAGGACCATGATCATGACCACGACCATGACCACGAAGGTCATGAAGGCCATAACCATGCCAAACCGGCTCCGGCTCACGAACATACCGACGAAATAGCCCTTCATGATGAAGTGGCTGAGCGTTTCGGCGTTAAATTCGATACTATAAGGCCGGCGGAGTTTCATGAGGTGGTGCGTGTAAGCGGACGGGCAGACGCCTCTGTATCGAGTGCGGGAATTGTATCGGCACCCATCACGGGTATAGTGCATTTCGCCAAAGGCATCAATTCGTGCAGCCATGTTCGCCCCGGCACCGTTATCGCCACCATCGACCCGGCTTCGACTCTCGGCGGCGATGCCAATGCAGCCGCCAAGGCCGTGCTCGATGCAGCCAAGCGCGAACTTGACCGGATAAAGCCTCTTTATGAAGACCGCCTTGTAACTGCGACAGAATACAATGCCGCTGTGGCTGCATATGAGCAAGCCAAGGCGGCATATAGCCCCCGGGCCAACGGCGGCCGCGCCTTAGCCTCGCTCGCAGGCTGTATAAGCAGCCTGAACGTTGCCGAAGGACAGTATGTGGAAGCCGGCGAACCTATAGCAACCATTACCTCCGACAAAGAGCTGACTTTGCGTGTCGAACTTCCGCGCCGCTTCCTGCCTGTGGCATCTTCGTTTACCGAGGCTGTTATCGAACAGCCTTATAGCAGCCCAATCCGTATCGCGCTTAAGAGCATGCACTCTCCTGTAGCCCCTTCGGGAGCGGCATCGGCATTTGTACCTTTGTTCTTCACCATTCCTCACGAACACGGCCTTACACCCGGCGCTACATTCACAGCTTATCTTGCCGGAGGCAAACGCGAGGGCGTGGTAACTCTGCCGCTTTCAGGCATATCCGAACAACAGGGCGCCTACTTTGTGTATGAACGCGTGCACCCCGAAGCATATGCCAAACGTCGTGTCGAGCTCGGTGCTTCCGACGGTGAACGTGTCGAAATCAAGAGCGGTCTCCGCCACGGAGCCGTCGTAGTAAGCGAAGGCGCAACCGCTGTACGTCTTGCCGAAACGGGCTCTGCCGTGCCCGAAGGCCACACACATAACCATTAATACCGGAGGCCATGCTGAACAAAATAATACGCCTCTCGCTCGACAACCGTCTCGCCGTTCTTATCATATCGGCCCTCATACTCGTAGCCGGCACACTTACACTCATGCGCATGGAGGTCGATATTTTTCCCGACCTCAACGCTCCGACGGTTGTAGTGATGACCGAAGCCCCTGGTCTTGCGCCTGAAGAGGTTGAGACCGTTGTTACATATCCTGTCGAAACTGCCGTGAATGGCTCTACAGGAGTGCGTCGTGTGCGCTCTACATCTACCACGGGCTTCTCGGTGGTATGGGTTGAATTCGACTGGGGCACCGATATATACCGCGCCCGCCAGATTGTAGGCGAACGCCTCGATGAGGCTGCCGACGCGCTTCCTCCGGGCGTCGGCAAACCGATGATGGGCCCGCAGTCGTCGATTCTCGGTGAAATCATGATTATCGGTCTTACGGCCGACAGCACATCGATGCTCGAACTGCGCCGTATAGCCGAAAAAACCATACGGCCGCGCCTTCTCGCCCTTGGAGGCGTGTCGCAGGTGAGCGTTATTGGCGGCGACGCTCCTGAGTACCGCATCAACCTCGACCCCGAAATGATGAAACTCTACGATGTAAGCCTCGACGATGTAATGGCTGCAACCGAGGGGTTCAACGCCAATGCCGGCGGTGGTGTGCTCTATGATTTCGGCAATGAATATATTGTAAAGGCACAGCTCAATACAACCGACCCATCAGACCTCGGCTATGCCGTGGTGAAGGCCGGCGCAGACGGCTCTGTAGTTACTGTCGCCGACATCGCAACCGTCGACGTCGGTCCGCGGCTGCCGCGTCTCGGAGTAGCATCGGTTGAAGCCAAGCCTGCCGTCATAGTCACGGTAACCAAACAGCCCGGCGCCGGCACCATACAGCTCACCGAATCGATTGACAAGGCTTTGGCTGAATTGCAGACCACGATGCCTCACGACATCACGGTCTCGACCGATATCTTCCGCCAGTCGGAGTTTATATCCAATTCCATATCCAATCTTCAGCGCACGCTGCTCGAAGGTGCGTTTTTCGTGGTGATTGTGCTGTTCTTCTTCCTGATGAATCTGCGCACCACGCTTATCTCGATTGTAGCACTGCCGCTTTCGATAATCGTGACCGTGCTCATTCTGAATGCCCTCGGATATACTGTCAACACAATGAGTCTCGGCGGTATCGCAATCGCCATAGGCTGTCTGGTTGACGACGCTATTGTCGATGTGGAAAATGTCTACAAGCGCATACGCGAAAATGCCGCGTTGCCCAAAGGCAGCCGCCGTCCGCTGCTGAAAGTGGTCTATGATGCCTCTGCAGAAGTACGAATGCCTATCTTCAACTCCACGCTCATCATAGCCGCCGCATTCCTGCCTCTCTTCTTCCTCACAGGTATGGAAGGCCGCATGCTCAAGCCGCTCGGCGTCTCGTTCCTCGTAGCTCTGGCAGCCTCCACCATAGTAGCGCTCACAGTGACTCCGGTGCTATGCAGTTTCCTTCTTGGCAAGCGCAAGGAAAACGAAAAACTCAGCCACGAGCCCCGTATCACAGCCGCTATGAAAAGAGCATACTCAAAATCGCTCGAAACAGCACTGCGCCATAAGAAATGGCTCGTTGCAGGCACTGCCGTGCTCTTCGTAGCCGCACTCGGACTCTTCTTCACCCTCGGCCGGGGCTTCCTGCCCCCCTTCAACGAAGGCTCGTTCACCATCAATGTCTCTACCCTACCCGGCATTTCACTCGAAGAAAGCGACAAGATAGGCCGCGAAGCCGAACGGATAATTCTCGAAACTCCCGAAGTTCTCACAGTCGCCCGCAAGACCGGTCGCGCCGAACTCGACGAACACTCGCTCGGAGTGAACGTTTCGGAAATCGAAGCGCCATACCGACTGAGCGGACGCCGGCGTGGCGCCGTTGCGCGCGACCTGCGCGAGCGCCTTGGCGAAATCCCCGGTGCCGTCGTCGAAATCGGCCAGCCGATATCGCACCGCATTGATGCCATGCTCTCGGGGTCGCAGGCCCAGATTGCCATCAAAATCTTCGGCAGCGACCTCGAACGTCTATACAGCATCGGCAAACAAGTGAAGGAAGCAGCCGAGAGTGTGCCCGGTCTGGTAGACATCAACATTGAGCAGCAGACAGAACGTCCTCAGTTGCTCATACGCCCTCGTCGCGATGCCCTTGCGCTACATGGCATACGCCTTGGAGACTTTGGAAAGACTATCGAAACTGTAATGGGCGGCACTGTCGTTGCTCAAGTGTATGAAGACGGCTTCGCTTACGACGTTGCCGTGATAGCAGCCGACGGCCATCGCGACCGCCTTGATAAAATCGGTGCCCTGACCATCGACGGCGTACGAGGCAAAGTAGCTCTTGCCGAAGTTGCCGACATAATATCTACCACCGGCCCGAACACTGTCAACCGCGAAAACGTGAAACGTCGTCTCCTTGTGTCTGCCAATGTAGATGGAGGCGACCTCAGCGGCTCAGTAGAGAAGCTTCGCAAAAAAATAGAAGAAAGTGTAGAACTTCCCGAGAACTACTATATCAGCTACGGCGGTCAGTTCGAAAACGAGCAGGCTGCATCGCGCACCCTTCTCTGGACCTCGCTCGGCGCGTTGCTGATAATATTCATGCTCCTCTACGGCGAATTTAAGAATGCGGCCGAGGCAGCCGTGATACTTGTCAATATGCCCCTCGCTCTTATCGGAGGTATTTTCATGCTCGCCATAACCGGCGGCGAACTGAATATACCTGCTATCATCGGTTTCATATCTCTGATGGGCATAAGCACCCGAAACGGCATGCTGCTCATCACTCGCTACAAGCATCTCAAACACGAAGGCGAAAAGCTCTACGAGCGCATAGCCCACGGCTCTACTGACCGTCTGCTTCCTATCATCATGACTGCTCTCACGTCTGCACTGGCTCTTATACCTCTTGCCGTCAACGGCTCGGCTGCCGGAAACGAAATCCAGGCTCCGATGGCCATCGTGATTTTAGGAGGCCTTATCAGCTCCACTGCGCTGAATATATATATTGTTCCCGCTCTCTACCAATATCTGAACCGAAAAGAATCCAAGCTATGAAAAAAATTCTGATTCCGGCATTGCTCCTTACTCTTGCCGCCGGAAATGCCTCAGCCTCGACACTGCGCGATGGTTTTACCACACCGGCCGACTCCGTGCAGACTTCGACATACTGGTACTGGCTCGGCGGCAACGTATCAGCCGATGGGGTCTGCAAAGACCTCGAGGCCATGAAAAAAGCAGGCATCAACCGCGCGTTTATCGGCAATATAGATGTTGGTAAAACGAATACTCCGTTCGACAAGGTCAAGCTGTTTACACCTCAATGGTGGGATATAATCCATGCCGCCCTGAAAAAGGCAAGCGAACTCGACATCGAAATCGGCATTTTCAACTGTCCCGGCTGGAGTCAGGCCGGCGGCCCTTGGATAGAACCCGGACAGGCCATGCGATATCTCGACAATGTGAAAGCGGAAATAGACGGAGGCCGGAAAATAGCGATACATATGCCGAAGCCGTCGGCTGATTTTCAGGACGTGCGCGTGCTTGCCTTTCCCTCGCCGGAAAATTCAGTGCCCGCACTACGAATCAAAGCTACGGGCATACAGGGCAATGAGCAGTATGCCGTCGACAGAAATCCTGACACCGAAGTCTTCTTCGACGACTCCGGCCGCGCTGTCTTCGACATATCGGCAAACACCGACATCGCCCTTCGCAGCATAGAAATAGCACCGGCATATCGTCCGCTACGGGCCGAAGCCTCGCTCGAAGTGAAAGAGGGCGACCGCTATCGCCAGATTGCCGCATTTACTGTAGACCGGTCGAATCCGAATGTAGAAGTCGGCTGGGCTCCGTTCGCACCTGTCGCCATCAGTGTACCCACAACTGTTGGCAAGGAATTCCGTCTGTCGATTACGGGCGCCGGCAAAGACTCCGGCATCAAAGACATCATATTCTCGAGCGTGCCGCGCGTCGAGCGCTATGCCGAGAAAACTCTGTCTAAAATGTTCCAGTCGCCGCTGCCTTACTGGGAAGAATACCAATGGCGCATGCAACCCGAAGCAGACGATTCACCCGGCGCGCTGGCGGCAGAGCAGATTATCGATATCAGCAATTGCCTCAAGGGTGACAGCCTGGTATGGAACGCACCCGACGGACGCTGGACAATCATGCGCACGGGCATGCGTCCGACCGGCATCACCAACGGCCCTGCCGCAGCCGAGGGTACCGGCCTGGAAGTAGACAAACTCACCTCTGCATATCTTCAACATCATTTTGATTCTTTCATAGGCGAAATTCTGCGCCGCATACCCCCTGAAGACCGCAAGACTTTCCGCGTTGTTGTAGCCGACAGCTACGAAAAAGGCGGACAGAACTTCTCCGACACCTTTATCGCCGATTTCACCCAGCGATATGGCTACGACCCTCTACCCTATCTCCCGGTCTACGACGGAATTGTTGTAGGCAGCCGCGATATTTCCGACAGATTCCTTTGGGATATGCGTCGATTTGTAGCCGACAGGCTTGCCTATGCCCATATAGGCGGCATGCGCGAAATAGCACACAAGCACGGCCTCACTCTCTGGCTCGAAAACTACGGACACTGGGGCTTCCCCGGCGAGTTCCTGCAATATGGAGGCCAGTCCGACGAGGTTTCAGGCGAATATTGGAGCGAAGGAACTCTCGGCGACATAGAAAACCGCGCAGCATCATCGTGCGCACATATATACGGCAAAACAAAAGTCTCGGCAGAATCATTCACTGCTGCCGGCAACGATTTCGGCCGCTATCCGGCACTTATGAAACAGCGTGGTGACCGCTTTTTTGCCGAAGGCATAAACAACACCCTGCTCCATGTGAATATCACGCAGCCCTCCGACACGGTGCCGGGCATGAACGCATGGTTCGGCAACGAGTTCAACCGCAACAACACCTGGTTCAGCCAGATAGATCTCTTCACATCATATCTCAAACGTTGCAATTATATGCTGCAACAGGGTCTCAATGTGGCTGATGCCGCTTATTTCATCGGTGAAGATGCTCCTAAAATGACCGGCACCACCGACCCAGACCTGCCACGAGGCTATCAGTTCGATTATATCAACGGAGAAGTCCTGCTCGACCACATGACTGTGAAAGACGGCAAGTGGACCCTCCCTCACGGAACACAATACCGCATACTTGTGCTCCCGAAACTGGAAACTATGCGCCCCGAGCTTCTTGAGCGCCTCAAAACCCTTGTGGCAGAAGGCGGCGTACTTCTTGGGCCGGCTCCTCGTCGCTCGCCGTCGCTCGAAGGCTATCCTTTGGCCGACAAAAAGGTGGCAGAGACCGCCGCTGAACTTTGGAAAGGCATAGACGGAAAGACAGTCAAGGCCGGAAAATATGGCAAAGGAACCGTGCTGAACAGTATGGATATGGCCGAAGCACTCGCTTATATCGACTGTGAGCCTGATTTCAGCACCGACAGCCCCGTGCATGTGGACTATGGACACCGCGACACAGGCGACAGGCAGATATATTTCATATCCAACCAGACACCCGAGCGAATAGACTTCAACGGAACATTCCGCGTGGCCGGACTCTCGCCCGAACTCTGGAACGCCATAGACGGTTCAGTCCGCAGCCTGCCCGAATATACCTCAGACGGCAAGACCACTACAATGCCTATCGCTCTGGAGCCTTTTGAAAGCGCTTTTATTGTATTTGGCAAAGATTCGCAAAAAAAGGAAGGCAAAAATTATCCAGCTGCAGAAAAACTGACGGCTCTTGATGGACAGTGGCGTATAAGCTTTGAAGAAGGGCACCGAGGTCCGTCCAAACCCGTCAAGACCAAAGAAATAAAAGACCTTACACTTTGGAAAGACAGCGATGTGCAGCATTTCTCCGGCACTGTCACATACGAAACCGACTTCAAGCTGAAAAAACTACCCACTGACGAGCACTTGTTCGTAAACACCGGCATAGTCGGCGTGATGGCGAAAGTATATGTAAACGGCCGCTATGCCGGCGGTGTCTGGACCGCTCCATACAGGGTAGATATCACCGATTTCGTAAAAAAAGGCAAGAATGACATTAAAATCGAAGTGGTCAACAACTGGATAAACCGCCTCATAGGCGACAGCGCCCTCCCCGAAGCCGAGCGCCATACATGGACGGCCAACAACCCCGGACGCCCCGACTCGCCTCTGCAGCCCTCCGGCCTGCTAACCACCCCGATACTCGAAACAATCGCATATTGAGAAAAATGAAGAAACGCGCCATATTATATATCTTAGCGGCGTCTATGCCCGGAATACTTGCTGCGCAGTCGACGTTCGATAAAGCTGTGCAAAGCATTGTAGACAACAATGCCGAGTTACACGCAAAGCACAGCCGTTATCTGGGCGATATCGAAGCTGAAAAAGCAGAAAACCTGCTTGAAGGCCCTGAAGCCGAAGTAGAGTATAAATTCGCACCCTCGGGTGCAGAAAACCGTTGGGGCGCATCTGTAAGCCAGGCTTTCGACTGGCCCGGCCTCTACAGCGCACGCCGCAAAGCGGCCCGATACAACGCCGAAGCATTCCGCATGCTTTATGAAGCCGACCGCAATGCCATTGCACTTCAGGCGCGCACACTGTTGCTGGACTATGTGCAGGCACTGCGAAATGTAGCTCTCCTTACCGACGCCGAGAACAATCTGAAACAACTCAACGACAATCTTGCAAAGGCCTACGAACGCGAGAGTGCCACGATTCTCATGCTTAAAAAGACTCGCCGGGAACTCTTTGACATCGCCGGCCGACGCGCCGAAGCCGAATCGGCCCTGCTGCGCATCAAAGAGACGCTTAAAGCGATGGGCGACGGCAATGTGCCGCTCGACGGCATCACAGCCTTTCCAGAAGAAGGTCTACGCCCACTGGCCGACTATCGCGCGGCCATGCTGGCATCCGACCCGACCCTCGCCGCACACTCGCGCCTCATAGACGCCGCCAATGCCGGAGTGTCGGTAAACCGAGCCGGACGACTGCCATCGTTCTCTCTCGGGTATGTACATGACTATGAAGAAGGCTTTCATTTCAACGGATTCAGCGTAGGCATATCTCTGCCTTCATGGGGCAAAAACCACAGCACTGCGGCCGCCAAGGCCGCCGCAATCGCTGCCGGCTTCGAAAAAGAGGACTATGCACAAGGACTCGAAGCCAATCTTGTTTCAGACTGGCATGAGGCTGCCGACCTTGCCAAACGGCTTGTGCCGGTAAAAAATGAATTTGCCGACGACAATTACCTCGACCTTTTGTCGAAATCATACTACGGAGGTCAACTGACAATCTTCGAATATCTACGCGAAATCAACGAGTATATCGCCTTCAAAATAACACTGAACGAGCTTGAACACCGCTACTGCTCTGTCATTGCACGTCTCAACCGCTACAACAGCACTGCTGTCGAATGATTATCATCGAGCGATATAACGAATCCATGAGACAGGAATGGAATGCCGCTGCCGAAGCGTCGCGCAACGGCACATTCCTGCACAATCGCGCATACATGGACTATCATGCCGACCGTTTCACAGACTGGTCGCTTGTGGCCCGCTCTCACAAGGGGCGCATTCTGGCTCTGTTGCCTGCCGACATAAAAGGCAAGGAACTACGCTCTCACGCCGGTCTCACCTACGGAGGCTGGCTTATGGCAGACAAGGCCGACATGAACATCATGATGGAAGTATGGGCTGAAGCGCGCGAATTTGCCGTGCGACATGGCATAGACACCCTCGTCTATAAGCCCGTTCCACATATTTTCCACCGATATCCGGCAGAGGAAGACCTCTATGCCCTTTTCCGCGACAAAGCAAGCATAGAGAGCACACAGATATCCTCGGTTATAGACCTTGCGCAGCCTCTGCCATTCGACCAGAACGGACGCCGTGGTATAAGCAAGGCCCTCAAAGGCGGCCTGTCGGCACATGAAAGCCGTGATTTCGCCACTTTCTGGAGAATCCTGTGCGACGTCCTTAGCGAACATCACAATACGACACCGGTACACAGCCTTGACGAAATCGAAATGCTTGCCGGCAGATTTCCTGAAAACATACGCCTGTTCGGGGTTTTCGAGGGCAAACGCATGGTCGCCGGCACTGTTCTCTATATCACTCATACGACAGTCCATGCACAGTATATAGCGTCGGGTCCTTCAGGCCGCGAAAAAGGCGCTCTGGCTCTATTATTCCACACTGTCATCGAACAATTCAAAGGTTCGGCACGTTATCTCGATTTCGGAACTTCGAACGAAGACGGCGGCCTCGTGCTCAACTCCGGTCTGATAAGACAAAAATGCGGCTTTGGCGCCCGTGCTGTCGCTTTTAACACTTATATAGTCTCATGGCAATAATCGATTATAAAAATGTAGAGATTCACCGCAACGAACACGTTGCCCTCCGCGGTGTCAACCTCAATGTCAAAAAAGGCGAATTCGTGTACCTCCTCGGCAAGGTAGGCAGCGGCAAGACATCGCTTATGAAATCGATGTATGCCGAGGTGCCGGTCGCCGACGGTGAAGCCAGCGTGCTCGAATACGACTTAAGGACTATAGACCGTTCTGAAATTCCGTTTCTGCGACGAAGAATAGGAATCGTTTTTCAGGATTTTCAGCTATTGACAGACCGCACCGCATTCGCCAATCTCGATTTCGTGCTCCGCGCCACCGGCTGGAATGATCGCCAAGAGCGCACGCGGCGCATCGAAGAAGTACTTGCGGCTGTCGGCATGACGGCCAAGACCTACAATATGCCACATCAGATGTCTGGCGGCGAGCAACAGCGCATAGTCATCGCCCGCGCGCTTCTCAACGAACCGTCGCTCATCATCGCCGACGAACCGACCGGGAATCTCGACCCCGAGACAGCAGAGCAGGTGATGGACCTCCTCTATCGTGTGTCGCGCACCAACGGACGCACTGTGATAGTGGCCACACACAATACAGCTTTCCCGCGACTATTCCCGGGCCGCATACTCCGCTGTGCCGACAAGAAACTGCTCGAGTAAACCTTGAGTGCATTCCGAATGTTGTATATGCAGAACTAAAAAACATATAAGTTATGAATGACTTCAACCAACTCATACAGGAAAACAAACCGACTCTCGTAGACTTCTTTGCCACATGGTGCGGACCTTGCCGCATGCAGGCACCTATTCTCGAAACGGTGAAACAGCGTGTAGGCGACAAGGCCAACATACTGAAAGTGGACATCGACGCCAATCAGGAACTGGCCGCCCGCTATGGCGTGCGCTCTGTTCCGACCCTGATTATGTTCAAGAACGGAGAGGCGATATGGCGCGCTGTAGGCGTGCAGCAGGCCGAACTTCTCGAACAGAAAATCAAAGACCATCAGGAAACGAAATCAGACGAATTCTGATTCTCCCCAACAACACAAAACTCTCCTTATCATGACTACTGATATCAATACAGATAAACAGCTCGACCAATATCTGGCCGATACCAAGCCCTTGCTTGTAGAGTTCTTCAGTTCTACCAAAGAATGTTGCCATGCAATGCAGCATACTATCGACGAGCTAAGCAAGCGCCTCGGCGACAAAGCCCATGTGATGCAAATCGACGGCAGAGCAAATGAAGACCTCGTAGACCGCTTCAAAATAGCCACGTATCCGACATACATACTTTTCAAAGACGGACAAGAGACATGGCGCGACAGCGGGCGAAAGCCTATCCAGGAACTCGAACACATGGTGCGCAGTTTCATCTGAAACATCTGATTTACCCCGGCATATTACCCGATTCATTACGAGTCGGGTAATTTCTTTGTAGGATGTATCATAACGACAAATCGTTTTTTTGCGTAAATTTGCGGATACAACATAAATCCGGATATGAGCACGAGCGAGAGCCGTAATATAAAATACTTCAACATCAGTGCCAACGATGAGGCCTGGGGGCTGGTCGTGACAACCATCGGCTATCAACCTGTGCCGGCACATAGTTCATATCCACGCTCACAGCATCCGCAATCGCATATTTTCGACCCCGCAAAGGGGCGTGTGCTCGATGAATATCAGCTGATTTATATATCGGAAGGGAGCGGGTGGTTCTGTTCGGAGTCGTTCACCCGACGCAAGGTCAAAGCCGGAACTATTATACTGCTGTTTCCGGGCGAATGGCACAGCTATGAGCCCGACCCGGAGTCCGGCTGGTTTGAATATTGGGTCGGATTCCGAGGGCTGGAAATGGACCGCAGGGTCAATGCCGGCTTCTTTTCGCCGCGCAATCCGCTCTTCGACATAGGCTTTTGCCCGTCTGTGATCAGTCTTTATGAAGATATTGCCGATTATGCATCAGACGAAAAGATTGCTTATCAGCAGATGATGGCCGGCATTGTGCTTTACATGCTGGGGGCGGTCTATTTCAGACACCGCAATGCCTCGTTTGCCGATTCGTTTGCAGTCAATAAGATAAACGAGGCGCGTGCGCTCATGAAACAGGAAGGCGGCTATCTTATGTCGCCCGAAAGCATAGCCGAGCGCCTCGGAGTAAGCTATTCGTGGTTCCGAAAAATGTTTAAGCGCTATGTAGATGTATCGCCGGCACAGTATCAGTCCAATATCCGTCTTCTCAAGGCCAAGGAATTGCTCGACAGTGCCGAATGCGGCATTACCGATATTGCATATCGACTTGGATTCGAAACAGTGAGCCAGTTCTCCACCTTTTTCAGGAAGAAAACCGGCTCATCGCCTCTGCAATATAAAAAGTTTACTCGGAAATAAGGAATATCGACTTACCGGGGGCAAGCATAAGGTTAAACGGCGTTCCTTTTGCAGTCGGCTCAGACGCTATATGGCCTGTGTGGGGGTCGTATGCGCGTAGCACGATTCTGTCGCGCAGATTCAGTTCTGCCGAAATCGTTTTTGTGCCGGGGTTGGCGAAATAATATATATGCCTGTCGCCGCAAACGCGATGTATATACCTCAGGCCGTTTGCGCCCCGGGCTGCGACGTCGGGGACGAAAGAGCAGGCGGCAAGAGCCTCACCTATATTGACCGGAGTTGGCTCAGATATGAATATTGCCGGATTCTTTTTTGCGGAAAGGAGCCCGGCTACACATTCTTTGATTTCACTGTCGGAAGTCTGAAATGTCGCCGATTGTTCAGGCAGCGACGTTGTGAATATGACATATCCTCCGGCCTTATGGAATTTTTCTATCATGCGCAATGATTCAGGCATTATGCATTTCATTCCGGGCACTATCAGCACCTTATAGTGCTGGTGATTTACTTTGTTGTTCATATTCAGCATTCCGCGGCCGACGGTACAGTTTCCGAGCACTTCCGGGTGCAGAAACGTGAAATCTCGGCAAATAGAATCGGTAAGTATCGAAGCGACATCGATATAGTCGGTACCGGGTATTCTTACGCCGCCGGCATAAAAGCCTTCAGGCCCGTCGAGGTAATGTCCGGCCTGTAGCGAATTGATGGGGTAAAGCATGGCTATATCGGCGACAGTACGCCCCGGACGGCGCAAAAGATAATTGAGCCGGGCCAGAAACAAGTTGAAATCAGGAAGAGCTTCGCGATATATCGGATTGCGGCCTGAAAGCTCGGGTAGAAACGTCACCTCCGAGTCGTTGTACCACACAGCATGAGGTATCAGCTGATTGATGCCTTTTGTGTATTGGTCTATTGCGATGTTATATAATTCACTTACCGGAATGTTGCCCATAGCTCCGAAGGTTTCCGACATTACGAGCTGTTTATCCCAGTTAGCCGCCGACGAAGACACCACTTTATAGAATAGTTCGGCAGGACGTTCGCCACCTATTTTATCTATACCGGGCACGTCCATATATTTTCCACACAACATGAGGTCGCCCGACACGCTGACAGGATTCAGCACCTCTTCCTGGTCCTGATGGCCGGTTGAGACAATGCCGTGCTGAGCGGCCCATTCGTGAATTGTTTTCATGAAGCCCTCAGCATACAATCTTGCACGTAATCCGAAAAGATAGTTGCGGGCGGCAGCAGTGCCCGGGCCAATATCGTACCACAACGCCGGATAAAGGGCTTCGGGCGAGAAGCCATATTCCTTCTGAAAGCGTTCATTGAAGCTATCGGTCCATATTCGGCCCTGCGCACGATACATGGTCGGCTCGTCGCAGAACGTTTCCTTTATCACTGTTCCGAACGCTTCAGGGAAGCGCCTGAAGTACTGTCCGTGAGTATCTTCGACGAAGAGCCTTACGGCTTCCGGGTCAAGATAATCTACATTCGGGTCGCCGTCGGCAACACATACGCAGCACATTACACGCCAGTTTCCGCCGGCCGGCGGAGTCCACCTCAGCCTGCCGTTGTCGACGTTGGCCGACAGCGGTATTACCATATGCCTTGCGGTGTCTATTGCCGCTACCGACATCACTTTTCCTTCAGCCGGGAGCTCTATGACACAATCCTTTCCTGCAACGACATCGTACTCCAGTTTGTCGAGACGCTTAATGGTTTTTCCAGGGTGCTTCTGCTTGAATCGCGGAATGCCGTCGCCGTTTATGGCCCCCATGCTGCCGCTTGGGAAACCATATTCGTCGTAGAGCGACATCGTGAGTCCGTGTTGAGAGGCATAGTCGATGATGCGGCCGTAAACATCGAAATATTCGTCTGTGAGATATCCGGGGCGGAAATTGGCTCCGAAAGGCAGAATGGCGCAGCCCCCGTAACCGTCCGGCCCGGTAAATGACTCGATTTGAGCGACAGCACTGTCGGATTCTATGCTTGTATTGTTCCAAAACCATAGCGGCACAGGACGATATTCAGACGGAGGATTACGGAATTCGTCGTGGGTTACGGCATCGGCGCACATGACTGCGCAGACCATAAGCGACAATAGGATAGTATGACGTATCATGCGATTACAGTTGTTTCTATTCCGAGAATGAATGCGTATTTTCTTATTATATCCGCTACATGGCCGATACCGATGGCACAGTGATGCGAAGGGCCGGCCATGCTCCAGCGGCGTATGAACTCCTTGGCAGAGACGCCGAAGCGATAGCGGCTGTTGATGTTTCCGATGTTGAGCACAGGTCCATCTACCGATTCGCCTTCTGCAATAAGAAAAGAAATGCCCTCTTTGCTTTCAACCACAGAAAGAAGTGTGACAGGACCGTGCTTGACAGACATCTGTATCGAAAGGCCTTTTCCGGGCTTACCATGGTACACCGGCAGCGGAACCAGACGTGTCTTGTCGTCGGCAAGCAGGAAATGGGCAGGTCCGTCGTGACCTAGCATCACAATATCATCGGCATAATCAACAGCATAGAACTCCGAGAAGCACCCTCCGGCACCGAGGAGCGCCATTATTTTCATGGCCTGAACATTTTTGACTTCATATTCGCCGGCAACCGGAATATCGCGTCCTGTAAGAATGGTATTGCCCGCAATCAGTGAAGTCACGATGTTTTCATATTCCCGGTCTCCGGAACCTTCATAGTAATAGGCCATCGACCCGAGATTGTGTCGCTCGACGAGTCTGTCGAGTGCTACAGACGTGCGCGCGGCCCGTTCTATTTCGTCTTCGCTGCATACAGGGTCTATTTCAAATATCCGGCCAAACTCTTCAGTTTTTAGGGCAACTTCGGCTTGAGTGACTTCGCGCCGCAGCACTGCCAGTTCGCTCATTTCGAGAATCTCGATATGTGTGCCGAATGTAGTGGTCTGGAGACGGAGGTCGGTATATACGTCGACCATGCCGCCGTAGTAATTGCCGAGGAGCCCCATTCGGTTCTGTCGCATTCCGCGGGCAACGCGGGCAGCCTTGAGCCATCGGCCGATTTGACACCAAGCGTCGGAATCGTGAAGGAAGCCCGATACAATATCGTACTTCACGCCTGCACGATTAAACACGGCGCAGAATTCTGGTATGGAACAAGCCTGACAGTTGGCGAGCCATTCGCCGGTCATGGCGCCGCGGTCGTCCATGGCATTGATATGCTGATAGTCTATGGCCGGTGCAGGCTGTAGATTCAGCATTATCACAGGCACGCCGATGCGGGTTGCCACTGGTACTATGGTAGACGAAAGCGCGTAGGTAGATACAAAAACAAAGAGGATATCGATATCGGCGCTATTCATCAATTCAACGGCAGCCTGTGCTTTGGCAGTACTGTCTACCATTCCGGCGTTTACGATTTCTGTATTGCCAAACGCCTCCATCTGTTTCTTGATGGCATCGTTGTATTCGGTGAGTCGCTCAAGCAGCCCCTCGAACTGGCCCCAGTAAGTGTGGAGGCCTACGGCCATAAGGCCGGCTTTTACTTTATTCATCATCTTTTTTGAAGATATGGAAGTCATTCATAAGTCCGTAGTTCTCGATATTATAATCGTCGCCCGGCGCCTGACGGCCAACGCCGTTCCAGTGCCATGGGCCGTTTATGCCCCGGTCTGTGCTGTAATGCGGTCCGAACAGATTGTGCAGACTTCCTGTGACTCGCACCTCGATTTCATTATCTCCTTTTTTCAGAAACGGAGAAAGATCAAACCTATAAGGCTGATATGCTATCACGCCTGCTTTTTCACCGTTGACAAAAACCTGAGCTACGGTGCCGTTCCATTCATCAAGGGCGAGATAATATGTGCTTCCGCTTGTGTCAATGCGATATGTCTTGCTGTAGGCTATGCTCCACGGGTAGCATGGAAGCCCTTGCTTCGCCCAGCTGCCGGGAGAGATATTTCCTTCTTTTTTTATAATCCAGCCATGAGAAGCCCCTTCGAGGGCAAAATTGCCGATGACATACACAGGGGCTATTTCGGCATAGATACTCATGGGGCTGACGCTGAGTTCGACCGTGTTGACACCTTCTTTTACATATGAGCCTATAGGATATGTGCCGAAACGGGAGTCAAGAAACGATGCGCCTTCGCTTTCTACCGGCTTACCATTGATTTTAACTTTCCATACATCAGGCTGTTCGGCTATGAGTTTCAGCGATTCCCGGTCGGTATCGCCGAGTAATATGAATCTGTAATCAGCTGCGATATTGCCGCAGGAGAAGGTATCGCGCTCCACAATAGTCTGGCGGTACTGTATGGCCGAATTCCATGGGTCGGACATGCCATAGTGCCCGTAGAGGCGGTTGCAGGCCTCGACGGTATAGAGATTGCGTTCGGTTTTGCCGTCGATTGTAAGGTCGCAGAAATCGAGTGTAAGAATATTGGGTTTCAACCGCTTCACTTTCATCGGCGAGAGGGCCTCAAGCTTACGTCCGTCTGCAAGACGCTCTTTGACCGCATATTGTCTGTCTTCCGAAGTTCCGGCAAAAAGCAGGAGGCTTCCGGCTGGAGGAATGGCGAAGTCCGCTTCCATATATTTGCCATTCTGCATTGCCTGATAACCGAATTTTTGGCCCGACATGGCATCGAGTTCATAGAAACTCTTACCGGACACGGTGATATGACCGCTTACACTGTCGGTGAGCGACGAGTTTGCGAGAAAAATCAGCTCGCCGTCATTATATGTGCGGCGGTGATGATAGAGGTCATTGCCCCTGTCGATTCTGAATTGTATTTTGTCGTTGCCGAATATTTCTGTGATGTTTTCAGGCGAAAGCTCTGCAAATTGCTTCATTCCTTTGACGCCACTGAAAAACGCTTTTGCCTCGTCATTTTCTTTTCCATCTATCAGATGTGGCACTGAGAAGACTGCAACTTCTCCGCCTGAATTTACAAAAGCCCTGAGCAGACGGTATGTTGCGGCATTGAGGTTTTCCGTGCCGGGGGGAATCACCACTTTTCGGTAAGCGCGCTCACCGACAGCAAAGCGTCCTTTTCTGATTGCTCCGTGGTCTTTTATGATGTTTTCGGAGCCAAGGTCGTATTCGGCCTGGTTCTTTTCGAGTGCTGTGACAAATCGCTGAAATTCGAAGCCTATATCCATCATACGCGGATTTGAGTTTACATATGAAAAATATAACCACGCCGATGTTGTCGGCTCTAAAACCAGGACATCGTTGAGCTGTTCGCCTCCGCTGAGCACGAGCGACAGACGGGAGAAGTAATCGTTCTGTGTCCGATAATCTTCCCACCAGGGCGACAGAGGCGTGAAAACGGGTGGATAGTCGTATTTCCGCGCTCCCGTAATTGTCATATGTGCAAGATGCTGGTTCATGAAATTCACACCCAGCGCATACTCCCAGTCGCCGAGACGTTTGAAGTCTTCGAACGTCTCGTTCCAGCCTCCTCCGCCATAAGTCTCGCTCAGCGTACGGATTCGGCCCATCTGGTTGGCGACACTCGACAGTTCCTTGACAGCACGGGCATTGCCGAACTGGGCCTGGGGGTGATCGTCGTTATACTGATTGAAAAGCATGTCGATTGCCGGCATCTGATGCCACGCATACATTGCCATATTGTCGCCGCCGTCGGCAACACTCGGCCACCCGTGTTCCCAGTAGTGTCCGGTCCATTTCAGATTTTTAGATGCACAGTATTTCGACATCGGTTTCGACCAACGGTCGATGAAAAGCTGTGTGAGAGTCTCCATATAATTATGGCGCACACGCTTCCAGTCGCCTGTTTCTTCAACAAGCAAGGGCAGTTTCTCGCGGAGATTGTAGCCCCACTGTCTTTCGAATATATCGAAGAAATCGGGAGTCCATCTTATTCCATTGACGTTGCCGATATTGGGTTCGTCGGAAAAGACACCTTTGATTACTGAGCCGAGTTCTTTGCCGAAAGTTTTCTCATATCCGAGCATGGTTACTTCAATAAACTTCTCTGTAACGCCGGGATACAACAAGTCTACATATGAATATCCTCCGTGCCAGTCGCTGCGAGCATAGTATGTCTTTTTATAGAGGTAATATTCGCCGGAGACATCGGCATAGAGGCTCAGCTCTCCGGAAATGTCACGAAACGTCTCACCCTCTTTTTTAAGACAAATAAAGACGTCGGAGACATCGGAAGGCAGAATGTTATATTTTTCAAAAACAAGACCTTGCCCCTGATTATACGATTCGGGCATTTCCGCAGGCACATGGCCTCCGGCAAAGCCGCTGGGATAAGAGTTTTCATCGTAAATCCATATGTCGAGTCCAAGTTCCTTGCCCTTCTTGACGCTATACTTATAAAGCACAAACCAATCGTCCGAAAGATAATCTGTAATCATGCCGGGTCTCGGATGGACAAATGCCCCGCCGAATCCGCCTTCTTTCATATCAGCGAGCATGCGGTCTATATCGTGGGTTGTCACATTGGTATTCCAGACCCATAGCGGAGCCGGACGAAAATCTTTTGTGGGATTTGCAAATGACTCATATATCTTAGAAAAATTCATTTCCCGATGCTGTGATTTTGCCTCAGATATATTAGATGATAAAAGGATAGCACTTGCAAGTAGTATTTTGCAGGAATTTTTCATGACAGACGGTTTATTTCGATAGCAAAATTATGAAATGTGGCATAGAGTGAATTTTCAATAATGATATTTTTCTTTTCAAAAATGGCAAAAACGCTGTGTCGCTCACGACCATGAACGACTGTTTCTCAACAGGCCGGCGGCCGGCGGGGCTTTTTTATGGCGCAAAAACGCGGTTATTCGTCCTTATTTGCTATTTTTGCATGCAAATTACAACTTATAAAACAGACCATGCTAAAAGGTATAATCGCAATCACCGGCAAACCCGGTCTTTACAAGCTGCTTAGCCGCGGCAAAAACAATCTCATTGTAGAAAATATCACCACCGGCAAGCGCACCCCTACATATCCTCATGAGAAAGTAGTGTCAATACCCGATATTTCAATATACACCGAAGGAGGCGACACTCCTCTCAGCGGAGTTTTCCAGAAAGTGTACGACGCCAACGAGGGCAAGGCTGTAGACCTCAAGAATTTCGCCACAGCAGATGCTCTACGCGAATATTTCGGTACTATTCTTCCTGAATATGACCGTGAACGCGTGTACACAACCGACATAAAGAAGCTCTTCTCCTGGTATAATATTCTGGTTGCAGCAGGCATCACCGACTTCAAAGACGAAGAAATTGCAGAAGACCAGGCTGCCGAAGCCGCAGAAGCTGCCGACGAAGCCGCCACTAAATAAGCAAACCACATTTCACGGGTAAAAACTGATTTTTCCCATATCAAAAAACGAAAGAGGCGGCACCCTGCTAAGGGAAGCCGTCTCTTTTGCCTCAATGGCGCTCAACAATATCTGAAAAACCATGGCTACGGCTATCTTGAAGCCGTCCGCAGGGTATTCGGTCAATAATTCAGAACTTGTACGTTTGTTAGTCTCTGTATCTCAATTATCTGTAATCAACGAAATGAAAAAAACATTATCAAGGGCGCTTTGCCTGGCTTTAACCGCCGGCATCGCTTTTAATCCGTCTATAAATGCAGGTGTCGTATCGGGCCGTATCATGGCTAATGGCAACGGAGTGGCGAACATTCCCGTATCAGACGGCTATTCAATAGTCACCACCGATGCCGATGGACGATATAGCATCGAAACCGACAAAAAACTCGGATACATATTCTATACCTTGCCCGCCGGATATGAGCCGGCGCCCGGCAATGCTCCTTGCGAGCCGGGGATATGGGCTCACCTGAATACTGCCGAACCAGCAGCAGCGGAGACTCATGATTTCGAGATTTTTCCGACGGAAAACAAAAAGTTCGATCTGGTCGTGGTTACCGACATTCACCTTGCCAACCGCGCCGATGACATCGAACAGTTCAAGGCCGGGTTCATGCCCCGCATCAAAGAGTATGTGGCGCAGTCTGATGTGCCGGTCTACACTGTAGCGCTCGGCGACCTCAGCTGGGACCGATACTGGTACTCGAACGATTTCGGGCCGGCAGACTTCATGGCCACTCTTCGCGAAGTAGAATATCCCACACTGTTCTTCCCTGTGACAGGCAACCACGACAACGACCCTGCCATACCTCATGGGCCGGACACCGACTTCATAGCCTCCGCACCGTTCCGCACCACAATGGCACCGTCCTACTACTCGTTCAACCTCGGCGACGCACATATCGTAGTACTCGATGACATTGTGTATAAAAACGAGCTGAATCCCAAACGGAAATACGCCAAAGGCATTGTCGGCGACCGCAACTATGACCGCTATGTGACAGACGCCCAGCTCGACTGGCTCCGCCGCGACCTCGAACTGGTGAAAGATAAATCCACGCCACTTGTCATATGCATGCATATACCCGCCTGGAGGCTGAGCATCGACGGAAATTTCACTGCCTATCCCAGCCAGGGCAAAGATGGCGAAGCCTCCATTAAGCTTGCCGAAACAGTCAAAGACTTCGAAAAAGTAAGATTTCTTACCGGTCACACCCACTACAACAACCATGTCGAAGCTCCCGGATATCCGAATATACACGAAGACAATGTATCGGCTCTATGCTGTATTTTCTGGAACACTAAGGCAGTCGGCGGACGCGACATATGCTCCGACGGCTCTCCGGCAGGTTTCAAGGTCTACAGCTTCGACGGCAAGAAATTCACTTCCCGCTTCGAAGGTGTTGCCGAATGCGACCGCAAACCATTCCGCATCTATGATGTCAACACAGTAAAAAACAAATATGCCACCGACTCGACATATATAAAATATATCGAAAAATATCCGAACCGCACAGATTTTTCAAAATTCGATGACAATATGGTGCTGGTAAATATCTTCGACTACGAACCGGCCGGCACTGTCACTATGAGCGAAGACGGCAGAATGCTCGAGGTCGAACGTATAACCGCCGACGACCCCATGCTGATAGCCGCTTACCCGATAGAGTTATTCCGCTCGCTGGGCAAAGCACCCACCTCCGACGCCGTACGGGTAAACAACCATATGTTCATTGTAAAAGCCCGAACCTCACATCTTCCCGTGACTGTGACTTATACCGATGCTTACGGCCGCTCGACCACCGAAACCCTCGAACGCCCGGGCCGCTTCGACACACGCATGTAATTATTTCGAGACATGTGGCTGCAAATCGGGGATTTTTGCTTAACTTTGCAACCCAAACAAGAAAGATTGAACATTAACATAATATGATAAACCGCAGTTTAATCAGAATCAAGACCGTCCAGATTCTATATTCGTTTCTGCTGACGCGCAAGGATTTCAAACTCGAAAATGCACCGGCCGATACCGACGGCTCCCGCGAGCGTCAGTTCGCATATTCGGTTTATCTCGACCTCCTGGTATTACTTCTCAAACTTAGCGGAATTCCTCTGGGTTCCGGCTCCGGGCGCACACTCGACCCCGACCCGGGCCTGAAAAAGAACCGCGTTGGCAAAGCCATGCGCGAAAATTCCGACATGACGGCACTGCTGATGAAAAACCGCAGCCGTCTGCCGAAATTCGATTCTTGCCTTGACGAGATTCTCGGTGCTGTGACTGCGTCTTCAGTCTATAGCGACTATAAGCGCAAACGCAAACTCCAGATGGCCGACGATGTAGCTTTCTGGAACACAGTCTTCTCGACAGTTATCCGCAAACACAAGGGGATTGAGAGAGTGCTTCGTCGCGACGAGAATTTCAGCCATCTCGGCTTCGACAACGGCATGAAGATGTTCTCAGAGACCCTGATGTCGTTCGACGATACCCGCGCCACATATCTGAAAGCGCGCACCGATCTCGACAAGTCGCTCACCATGGCCTACGACCTCTATCATGCACTTCTTCTTATGCCGGTATATATCACCCGCCTTCAGGAAGCGCGTCTTGATGAGGCCAAAAACAAATATCTGCCGACAGAGGAAGACCTCAATCCGAGTCTGCGATTCGTAGACAACCTTTATGTAAAGGCTCTCAACGAATGCACAGCCCTCTCTGAATATGCCAAGGACAACGGCGACGCCGACCCGGCCAACTGGCGCGACAGCGACCTGCTTTTTGCCGGACTGCTCGACCAGATAACGGCAAGTTCTCTGTATAAGGAATACATGGAGAGCGAAGCCGGCGATTTCGCCACCGATGCCGCTTTCTGGCGCGAGGTGACACGCTCTATAATAGTGCCCTCCGACGAACTGGCAGAAGCACTCGAAAACCGAGCTGTCTACTGGAACGACGACCTTGCCATCATGAGCACATTCACACTCAAGACAATGCGCCGCTCCTATGCCGCTTCCGACGAAGATTCGGCCGACAATGCGCCTCAGGACAGCGTTGGCAAAATAACCCTTCTGCCTAAGTTCATGAACGATGCGGACGAAGCTTTTGGCTCGGAACTGTTCGAATTCGTAGTCAAGAACCGCGAAGAATACCGCGCGCTAATCGACAGTTTCATCAACACTCAGCAGTGGGATTCTGACCGTCTGGCATTCATGGATATTGTGATTCTTCTCACGGCCATTGCCGAAATCGTGCATTATCCGTCGATTCCGGTGCCGGTGTCGATGAACGAATATATCGAAATCGCCAACGACTACAGCACCCCCCGCAGCGGCAGCTTCGTGAACGGAATACTCTATTCGGTTGTTAAGAAACTGTCTGCTGATGGTGTGATAGACAAAAAAATATAATTCGATAAAAACCATTAAACCTAAATACAATGCTTAATTACATTCTCCTCGACGGAGCACAGGCCGCAGGCGGCGGTATGGGTAGCATTCTGATGATTGTGGCACTCTTTGTGGTGTTCTACTTTTTCATGATTCGCCCCCAGCAGAAACGCCAGAAAGAAATCAAAAAATTCCGCGAAGCCCTCGACAAAGGCGACAAGATTGTTACCGCAGGCGGCATCTATGGCACTATCCGCGAAGTGAAAGATACATATTTCATTATTGAAATCGACAAAGACGTTCGCATTCGCGTAGACAAAGGCTCGGTATATCCTTCTGCGGAAGAAGCCAACCAGGCAGCCCAGAACTCCGACCAGCAGAAATAAAACGGGTAATACCCTCAGTGCACTCAGATGGGTATTAAAGAACAATTCGGCAAGTTGATGGCCGCGGTGCGTTCGCGCCGTGGCCGCGACGCTTTGATGTTCCTCCTCTTTCTGACGATATCGGCCGTGCTATGGCTCGTATTGTCGCTCAACGAGGAAGAACAGTTCGACGTGCGTCTGCCGATGAAAATCACTCATGTACCCGACTCTGTGACTCTCATAAGCCCAGGCCCCGAAGCTCTTAATGTGAGCCTGAGGGCACGCGGCACTCAAGTCATAAAAATGCTGGCTGGCTCTAAGCCGACCGTAAATATCGACTTCAGAGCATACCGTTCGAACGGTTTGCTTCATCTTAGCTCGACCGAGCTAAAAGCCCTTGCGCGCACCACCGCCGGCGGTTCGCAGGTGAGCGTGGTCTACCCGGACTCTCTGGTTATTCCCTACACAACCCACCCGGGATTCTCTATGCCTCTGAACATAGACTACAAAGTGACCGTAGGGCCGCAGTCGGCTCTCACCGGGCGTCCGCGGCTTTCGGCAGACAGCGTAAAGGTATTCATGGCTCCCGGCGTAGCCATTCCGGACAACTACAATGCCGTTACGACCGAGCCCATACGCCTTACTGGCCTCAGCGAGAGCGAAACGCGGCGCGTGCGTCTGATCGGTCCGACCGGCTCGAGGGTGATTCCCGACAGCATAGATGTGTCGTTTGACGTAGAACCGCTTATTTTCAAAAGCCGTAAAGTTGTGATAGAGCCGGTCAACGTGCCCGAAGGCACAAAACTCATCACATTTCCGGCGCAGATAGATGTCTTTTATATGGTGCCAATGAGCGCCTATGTAAAAAGCGACCCACACTTCCGCATTGTCGCGGACTATAAACGGATTAATCCGCACAATCCCTCGAAGATGATGAAACTCACGCTCCGCGATGTTCCCTCGAATCTTCAGAATGTACATCTGTCTGTAGACAGTGCCGAATATATAATCGAGCATAGATGAAACGTCTGATAGCCATCACCGGAGGCATCGGCTCCGGCAAATCCGTAGTGAGCAGGATATTGCGCATACTCGGATATCCGGTGTACGACTGCGACAGCCGTGCAAAGGCCCTTATGGATGCCGACTGCGAAATAAAACGACGCCTGATCGAAGAAATCGACGAATCCGCAGTCGCCGATGGCATCATAGACCGCAGGCGTATAGCGGCAATAGTATTTGAAGACGCCGAAAAACTATCTGTTCTCAATGCTATTGTTCATGGCGCAGTGAAAGATGATATAGCGCGATGGGTTGGAGAGCAGGATTCCGATTTTACATTTGTCGAGACCGCCATTCTCTATGAAAGCGGCCTTAATACGATGGTCGACGCCGAATGGCGTGTCGAATCTCCGATCGAATTGAGGATAGACCGCACTATGCGCCGCAACAATCTGAGCCGGGCGCAAGTCGAAAGCCGCATAGCGGCCCAAAGAATAGAAGCGCCGGCGGATGCGCCGCCTCTGCGCATGTTTACAATCCTGAATGATGAAAAAAACGCCCTGCTGCCTCAGATTGAGGAGCTGATTGGCACAATCTGAATCACATGAAATTTCGCTTGCTTTACACCGTATTGCCCGCTCTGATGCTCAGTGCATGCAACTCGGACCGTGATTACATGCACTTGCATGAACCCGTGGAATATGTAAATCCCTATATCGGCAACATCAGCCATCTTCTTGTGCCGACTTTCCCGAACGTGCATCTGCCACACAGTATGCTGCGCATGGTGCCCGAGCGCGGAGACTTTACGTCCGACCGTCTCAACGGTCTTCCTTTAATTGTCACTAATCACCGCGAAAAATCGGCCTTCAATCTGTCGCTCGTACAAGGCGACAGCGCAGAATTCGCTCCCGTTACCTCATACAGCTACGACAACGAGGAAGTAAAGCCCTACCGCTACTCCGTGTTTCTTGACGAAGCCGGCATCGGCGTACGTTTCGCACCTTCAAGCCAATCGGCAATTTATGAGCTGGAAATGAAAAACGAAGGTCCGTCGTATCTCACTTTCAATTCTCGCGACGGACGTCTCTTTGCACAGGGCAACAGCATAAAAGGATATCAGAATCTCGACAACGGGGTGAAAATCTATGTGTTCATGGAGACTGCTCAGTCTCCGACAGGCGTTTTCCGCATTGCAGACGGCTCAACTGTTCCGGCAGATTCCGCAGAGGGGCACAACGCTTGCCTGGCTTTGAGATACGGCAAAGACGTAAAAACTATCAATCTGCGCTACGGAGTCTCTTTTATCAGCGAAGAGCAGGCCGAGCGGAATCTGCGCCGCGAAATAAAAGACTACAACCTTGAAGCCGTAGCCGAATCGGCTCGGAAGATATGGAACAGCACGCTCGGCCGTATAGAAGTTGAAACCGGCAGTGATGATGACAAGGCTCTGTTCTATACGTCGCTCTACCGCATGCATGAGCGCCCGGTGTGTCTGAGCGAAAACGGACGCTACTTCAGCGCTTCAGACGGGAAAGTTCACGACGATGGCGGCCAGCCATTTTACACCGACGACTGGATATGGGATACCTACCGTGCAGCTCACCCGATGCGCGTAATCATCGAACCTGAGCTCGAGCTCAATATACTGCGCTCATATCTGCGCATGGCCTCACAGACCGACAGCCTCTGGATGCCGACTTTCCCGGAAATAACAGGCGACACGCGGCGCATGAATTCTAACCACGGTGTGGCAAGTATAGCCGACGCATATGCCAAAGGTCTGAAAGACTTCGACATTGCCCTTGCATACGAGGCTTGTCGCCGCGGCATCGAAAACAAGACCCTTGCACCGTGGTCTGGCCTCCCGGCGGGCGAGCTCGACCGTTTCTACAAAGAGCGCGGCTATATCCCGGCTCTTGCCCCCGGAGAAACGGAATATATACCCGAAGTAAATTCATTTGAAAAGCGCCAGCCTGTTGCCGTGACACTCGGCACGGCCTACGACCAATGGTGTCTGTCGCAGATTGCAGGCTTTCTCGGAAACAGGGCGGACAGCACACGCTATGCAGAAGCCTCTCTGAACTACCGCAATATTTTCAATCATGATACAAAATTTTTCCATCCTAAGGACTCTGCCGGCCGCTTCATTGAGCCCTTCGATTACCGCTGGCCCGGAGGCATGGGCGCCCGTGAGTACTATGGCGAAAACAATGGCTGGATTTATCGCTGGGATGTGCCGCACAACATACCCGACCTCATCGAACTGATGGGAGGCGCCGACGCGTTCTGTGCCGAACTCGACCGAATGTTCAACGAGCCTCTCGGCCGTGCCAAGTTCCACTTCTATTCTCAACTCCCCGACCATACAGGCAACGTAGGCCAGTTCTCTATGGCTAACGAACCGAGTCTCCACATTCCCTATCTCTACAACTACGCCGGGCGCCCATGGATGACGCAGAAAAGAATCCGCACACTCTTACAGCAGTGGTTCCGCAACGACCTTATGGGCATACCTGGCGACGAAGACGGAGGCGGCATGTCGGCTTTCGTTGTTTTCTCTATGCTGGGCTTCTACCCTGTAACTCCAGGCTTGCCGGAATATCAAATCGGCTCTCCGATGTTCGACCGCGCGACAATCCAACTTGCCGATGGCAAAAAATTCGAAATCATTGCCGAAAACAATTCGCCGACAAATAAATACATACAGAACGCCACTCTCAACGGCAAACCGGTCGATGGCACAACTCTACAGCATGCCGACCTTGCTTCGGGCGGACGTCTCGTCTTTTCAATGGGGCCGGAAGCCCGAAAACAGTAGACAAAACTGCTATTTTAGACGCTGAAACTACGCCAAAGGGCAAAAAAACGGGGTAAGTTGCTGTATTGTCGTTTTTTTTTGCGACCTTTGCATCTTGAATTGCCACAATCTTTGACAATAATGCAGTTTACAGCACAGCAGATAGCTCAATATATCGGAGGCCGTGTAGACGGCAATCCATCGGCGGCGGTATCTACCTTCGCCAAAATCGAGGAAGCCACACCCGGCTCCCTCACATTTCTTGCAAATCCGAAATACACTCACTATATATACGAGACTCAGGCTTCTATAGTTCTCGTAGCCGACAACTTCGAACCCGAGCAGTCTGTATCGGCCACCCTTATCCGCGTAGCCGATCCCTATAGCTCGCTGGCCCGTCTTCTCGAACTTGCCTCAACAGCCATGCGGCCCTCTCTTCAAGGCAAAGAAGAGCCGTGCCATATTGCGGAAGACGCAGTTGTGCCGGAGTCGTGCTACGTCGGCGCTTTCGCCTACATAGGGCGCGGTGTGAAACTCGGCGAAAACGTAAAAATCTATCCTCAGTCCTATATCGGCGACGGTGTTGAGATAGGCGATGATACGACGGTTTATCCGGGTGTGAAAATTTACCATAACTGCCGCATTGGATGTCGCTGTGTGCTGCACAGCGGTGCTGTAATCGGAGCCGACGGCTTCGGATTCGCGCCAGATGCCGACGGAGTATATCACAAGATAGAGCAGATTGGCATCGTAGAGATTGAAGACGATGTCGAAATCGGTGCCAACACCACCATAGATCGCTCGACCATGGGCCGCACCCTTATAAGCCGCGGCGTGAAGCTCGACAATCTCATTCAGGTTGCGCACAACGTGGAAATAGGCCATGATACAGTAATGGCGTCACAGGTCGGTATAGCCGGGTCCACAAAAATCGGTTCGAACTGTATGTTCGGCGGCCAGGTCGGCATATCGGGCCATATAACCATCGGCGACGGCACACAGATAGGCGCTCAGAGCGGTCTCCCCAAGAGCGTAGCGGCAGGCAGCCGCATCATGGGCTCTCCGGCCATGCCTATGGGTGAATACGCCCGCTTGTGTGCCTATCAAAAAAATCTCGGCGAGCTTTTTGCCAGAGTACGCGATCTTGAAAAGAAACTAACCGAAAATTAAATCAATCGACCTCACATATTAACTTCCATGAAGCAGGTAACATTAAAAGGTGAATTTACCGTCGAAGGCAAGGGACTTCATACCGGCGCTCATCTCAAAGCCACATTCTGTCCCGCGCCCGACAACCACGGATATAAACTACAACGCACTGACTTAGAAGGCGAACCCACAATCGACGCTTTGGCGGAAAACATAGTTGCCACACAGCGCGGCACAGTCGTAGGCAAAGGCGAGGTTACAATAAGCACCATCGAGCATGCCATGGCCGCTCTCTATGCCCTCGGTGTAGACAACTGCCTTATCCGCGTAGACGGTCCTGAAATTCCTATCCTCGACGGCAGCGCCAAGCCTTTCGTAGACGCAATTGAAAGCGTAGGCCTTGAAGAGCAGAAAGCCGACAAAGACTTCTTCTATGTGAAGCACAAAGTTGAAGTCGTAGACCCCGAGACAGGCTCGAAACTTATGCTGCTGCCCGACGACGAATTCAGCGTTGACGTAAAAGTAAATTTCGAATCCGACGTCCTCGACAACCAGTATGCAACGCTCGACCATGTGTCGGAATTCTCCAAGGAGATAGCTCCAGCCCGCACATTTGTGTTCGTGCGCGATGTTGAGCCTCTGCTCAATGCAGGCCTTATCAAAGGCGGCGACCTCGACAACGCAATCGTAATATACGAAAGCCCCAAGACACAGGAAGAACTCGATCAGATTGCCGACCAGATGGGCGTGCCCCGTCACGATGCTTCGGTATTCGGCTATATCAATGAAAAGCCTCTTTTCCACTCCAACGAGCCTGCTCGCCACAAGCTTATGGACCTCATCGGCGATATCGCTCTTATCGGACGTCCGCTACGCGGCCGTGTAATCGCCACAAAACCGGGTCATACCATCAACTCCCAGCTTGCCAAGGCTATCCGCTCTGAAATCAAGCGTCAAGAAGTGCAGGCACCCCCGTACAACCCCAACGCAGAGCCTCTGATGGACAATAACACCATCCGCGGCTATCTTCCCCACCGCTATCCCTTCCTCCTTGTCGACAAAGTGATTGACAAGAGCGACAACTATATCGTAGGCGTCAAGAACGTCACCACCAACGAGCCCTTCTTCCAGGGTCACTTCCCGCAGGAGCCCGTCATGCCGGGCGTACTTCTGGTAGAAGCCATGGCACAGACCGGCGGTCTTCTGGTGCTCAGCGTAGTCGACGAGCCCGAACGCTATTCGACCTACTTCATGAAGATAGACAACGTGAAGTTCCGTCAGAAAGTTGTTCCCGGCGACACTCTCATTTTCCATGTATCGTTCATGACACCGCTGCGCCGCGGTATGGCCGTGATGAAAGGCCGTGCTTTCGTAGGCGAGAAAGTGGTGTGCGAATGCGAGTTCATGGCACAGATTATCAAAAACAAATAATCCAAAATCAGGCGAATCATGATTCATAATCTTGCTTGCGTAAATCCCGACGCCAAGATTGCCGACAATGTCACCGTAGGCCCCTTCACCACCATCGACTCCAATGTCGAAATCGGCGAAGGGTGCAAAATCGGCAGCAATGTCACCATTCTGTCCGGTGCGCGTATTGGACGCAACGTCACCATATTTCCGGGAGCTGTTGTAAGCGCCATTCCCCAGGACCTCAAATTCCACGGAGAGGAAACGGTGGCTATAATCGGCGACGGAACCACTCTTCGCGAGTGTACTACTGTCAACCGAGGCACAGCGTCGAAAGGTAAGACCGTAGTAGGCGCCAATACTCTGCTTATGGCATATACCCACGTAGCACACGACTGCGTGATAGGCAACAACGTGATAGTGAGCAATGCCACACAGTTTGCCGGCGAAGTCGTGGTAGACGATTTCGCCGTGATAGGAGGCGGAAGTCTTATTCACCAGTTCTGCCATATCGGCTCGCACGTGATGCTCCAGGGCGGCGCATTGGTGAACAAAGATATTCCACCGTTTATCCGCGCAGCACGTGAACCGATTTCATATGCCGGCATCAACATAGTCGGCCTCAAACGTCGCCGTTTCAGCAACGAGACCATCAATGAAATCGAGGAAATCTACCGTCTGCTCTACAACAGCGGCATGAACGTGACCGAAGCTGTGGCACACATCGAGAGCGAAGTGACTCCCAACGAAGTTCGCAACGCAATCCTCAACTTCGTCAAAAATTCTGAACGCGGCATCGTTCGCGGCTACTGATTCCAAATTATGAATTATGGATTATGAATTATGACTTGAGAAAGCTTTCTTTCGGGTTCATAATTTACTAATTCATAATCCATCATTCATAATTCATAATTTATTAAAATCCGGCCGGAGGGTCCGTCGCGCGTTCTTCCTGTAAAGGGCGTGAGGAAAGTCCGGGCAACATAGAGCACCATATTTCCTAACGGGAAGCTATCGGTAACGGTAGAGTAATGTGACAGAAAACAACCGCCCGCTACGGCGGGTAAGGGTGAAAAGGCGAGGTAAGAGCTCACCGGGCGCGACGGCGACATCGCGTGCCGCACATCTTATGGGTTGCAAGGTCAAGTATACCGGCATTTAAGGGCTGCTCGTCCATTGCCGGGGGGTAGACTGCTCACCGCTTCCGCAAGGGAGCCAGATAAATGACGGACGGCGCTGTGCATCTCTCTTTCGGGAAAGTACACATGCCACATAACCCGGCTTATACTCCGACCGGATTTTTTTAATTAATAATTTAAAACGGGCAATGTAGAATTGCCTGTTTCACGAAAAAAGCATCTAATCTTCATCAAAACGACAAGACAATGGCTAAGAACGAATGGTTTACCTTTCCTGCATCGGATGACGACGGCCGCACCGTAATCGTCACAGGGCGTCTTGATGTCGAAAAATATCGCTCGCGCGAACGCAACAGCATACGTGTCGAAGTGACGCTACCCTACACTCCCGAAGGCGAACTCGGCTTCCCGGGCGAAAAAGATGCCGAACTGCTCGAAAAGATTACCGAAGCTTTCGAAGAAGCCCTCAAGGGCAAGAACACAGCACTCCTTACCGGCATTTATACCGGTTCGGGCGAGCGCAACTGGGTGTTCTATACCTTCAGCACGGAAGTATTCGGTTCTTTCCTCAACCGTACACTTGCGCCATTCCCGACACTGCCTCTGCGCATATATGCCGAAAACGACCCCGAGTGGGCTGAATACGACGAAATGCGCACAATCTGCTCGACAGCCGTCGAAGCCGGCCTTACTGATGTCATAGATTAGGCCACTTAGCAACATCATACCATGAAGAAATTCCTGCCCTTTTTAGTGCTGGTGCTTGCGTCTTGCGGCAGCAGACAGAGCGAATCAGATACTGCCGTAAATGAATACACGGTTCCTCTTGATTCCATAGTGCTCAGCGACCCTTTTGTACTTGCCGACAGTGCGTCGCAGACATACTACATGACAGGCACAGGAGGCCGCATGTGGAAAAGCAAAGACCTCGAAATGTGGGCAGGCCCCTACGACGTAGTAGAAATAGACACGACATCTTGGATGGGTTCGCACCCGATGATATGGGCAGCCGAACTCCATCAGCATAATGGCAAGTATTACTATTTCGCCACATTCACAAACCAGGCCGACAGTATCGGTTCCTTCAAGGGTGCTCGCCTCGAACGACGTGCATCGCATATCCTTGTCGCAGACAAGCCGGACGGCCCGTACCGCCCTATATCCGACAAACTCATACTTCCGGCCGACAAGCTGACACTCGACGGCACTCTCTGGATTGATTCCGACGGCAAGCCATATATGGTATATTGCTGGGAATGGCTGCAGAACTGGAATGGCACAATCGAGAAAATCGAACTTGCGCCAGACTTCTCTTGCTCGACAGGAGAGGGCAAGATTCTTTTCCGCGCGTCTGATTCGCCATGGAGTCGCGAGATTGTAGAAGGCAAGGAAGGCCCAAACCGCGTTACTGACGGCCCGTTCGTTTTCAGGACTGAAAGCGGGCGCCTCGGCATGCTCTGGACAAGCTGGATATACGATGTATATACTCAGGGAGTCGCATACTCGGAAAGCGGCACGCTCGACGGGCCGTGGAGCCAGCAGAAAGAGCCTATAACACCTCCAAACTACGGACACGGCATGATTTTCCGCACGTTCGACGGCCGAACACTCCTCTCCGCACACAGCCACGACGACAGCCGCGGATATTACCACCGCCAGCCCTGCTTTTTTGAGGTAGACCTCTCCGGCGACACCCTGAAAGTGCTGTAATCATGTTATGAGCCCGTGCCAAAGCGCGAGGTGTCTACAGATGTGTCTTTTGGCTTGAAGCCATTGAAGCGCCAGATGAAGGAAAGACTCAGGCCGCGCGCCATATCGTGAGATATCATGCGATAGTCCTGGCCTGCTGCATTTATCGTTAGCTCAGGCTTCCATGTGTTGAATATATCGTTACATCTGAGGTCGAGTTCGCAGCATCGCTTGCGTCCGAACTGCCATTTCGCACCTGCATCGACTTTCCAGAGCGAATTGAAGCGGCCGGGGCCCTGTATCTGCCCGCTTATATATGCAAAATCGACAGAAAATGATAGCGGGTCGGACGGTTTGAATTTCAGAGTATTGTTCAAGGCTCCGTAAAAAGACCAGCGCCCATTGTCGAAACTCGTATCATGAAAATGAGACGCTTTCTCTCTTTTGTGCATGCCGGTGGCAACGACAGTGGCATTCCATATGTTTTTCACATTGAAAGGAATCTGGAATTGCAGCCCGACTGTTCGAGAAAAATCCATATTCAATGTCTGAAAAAGAAGTTTAAGCTCGTCGGGCCGCTGATATGGCAACTGTACACTATATTTATCGGCATAAAGCACATAGAATGTGGCGGCATATTTCTGACTTAGGATATAGCTCAGCTGACCGGAATAATTCATATAAGGCTGCAGCGCCGGATTGCCTATAATCGACGTGTAATCGCTTACATAAGAAGTGCCGCCGTGTAGCGCCCAGTATTGCGGGTATACACGCTCGGAGGTAAAATTAAGTTGAAAAATACTTTTCGGTGTCTTGTAGTATGTAGCGCCAAGCTGTGGCACGAAGTTCCAGTTGTGCTGATAATCGTTGTGAAAATACTCTGCTTTTGCAGAAGCTCCAAACGATAAACCCCAGCCGAACGATGCCTGCACACCGACATATATATCGGCAACATCTTCCTTCAGCATATCATCGAACCCTTCGCGCGGCGGATATGCGTAATGCTGGCGGCTATGGTCGGATGAATGCTGGTATTCAAGGCCATAGTTCAGAATCCATTGTCCGAACAGATGCTCCTGGTCGATATAAGCGTGATAGCGGTCTATGTTCTGTCGCTTGTCCGCTTTTATAAGAAGTGTTCCCTCTCTCGACAATTCCTGCTCACGGTCTTCGCTATATGAAGTATAGTCGCCACCGACAGAAAGGCCTATCGGGGCTGTGTACCGCACGGCTATGTTATGATACCCCGGAGACGAAAGAAACGGAAAGTGGTTGATATAGTCGCCGAAAGTACCCGAGGAAAAACTATTGCTCTCCGAATCGGTCTTAATCTGGCCATTATAGGTGAGTTTGAATTTCTTATAAGATGCAGACGCATATATAAGGTTCGCGAGGTTACGGCCGGACTGGCGCATATCATCTTCTATCATCGTGCGCTTGTCGCCGACAAGATGATTGGAGTATGTCTCCTGTCGGCTCCACGTCCGGTTTCGCGAAAGCGACCAATTGACATCGAAAGTCCAGTCACCGATTGCATATGTGGCGGCAAGGCCTCCGCCCCAGGAATCGTAATGAGCCTGCGTATAACCGGTGCGGGCCTGCCCCATCAGGCCGTCGAGCGGGCGAGGGGTTTTGAGCACAATATTTATTACGGCTCCGCTCACATGATATTTGGCTGGAGCGGCATACATAATCTCGACCTTATGGAGACGGTCGATTGGAGTAGAATAGAGTAACTGATATAGATTCTCTACCGGCATATTGGTGGGCTCGCCGTTGAGAATGATGGTGACACCCGATGCTCCGTTAAGACCAATCATACCGTTATTATTAACAACGCCGGGAACATATCCGAGTGCCTCGAGTATATTTGTCACCGGCTTGTCCTTGACAATCTCAGGCAAATCGACAACAAGGACTCCGTCGTGTCCTTTTATCAGCGGTTTCTCGCCTTTTACAACAATCTCGCCGAGTTCCTGCGGCTGTATGCTGTCGGGCATTTCCGATGTCTGGCTGAAAGCGGTGATACTTGAAACCGCCATTAACAACAAAGCAAATTTATTCATATCGTTCCTTTTTTCAGGCAAAAATAGTGTCAGCCCCCGGCATCGGCACAAGCCTCCGGCTTATTTAGTCTTAAGCTCACCCTTATTTAGTCTTAAAAGCATGTGGGCGAGTGGATTTTTGACTATTTTTGTTGTCATGAAACAGTTTAAGACCATTTCAACGGCGTTTATCGCTGTCATTGTAGTAATTTTCTGCTGCAATGTGTATTATCTCGTAAATCTATATGATTCTATACGCGATACGGTACAGAAAGATGTGATGAGTGCCATTGCCGACGCCAACCTCGACGAACTGTGGCTGCGAGCCGAACGCGCAAGTGCAGAGAAAAAGGCCAGAATGCAGGCCGGACTACCGGAAACAGAACAGAAAGGAGAACTTTCTACTGGTATCGACTCTGCAGGAAATACAATATCGACAACTGTATATCCCGACGGCACAGTCGCCTCCAACACCATTCCTAAAAAAGAAGAGCAGTCATTCACCAATATTTTCACGCAAAGCATCGGCTATCAGTTTCACTCAGTGATGGATTCATTTGTGGATTTCGATCTTGCTCTGATGGATAGCGTTTTGACACAGCGCCTCAACGACCGTTATATCTTTCCGGAATATGTCGCGGCCGAGATTATAAATTACGACGGAGAAACCATAAAAGAAAACCCCGGTAAAAAGAGTGGAAAATACGACGAGTTTTCATATATGTTCGACCCTGCGGCAGGGTTGTTCTACCGAGTCTATATCACTCCGCTTACAAAGCATATCTTTTCTGAAATGGCAGGTGTAATTGTGACGGTTTTTCTGCTTATGACGGCATTTACACTTGCTTTCATCTATCTTTTCCGCACGGTTTCCAGATTGCGTACAATCGAAGAAATGAAAGATGATTTTGTGAGTAATATGACTCATGAACTGAAGACGCCAATAGCTATTGCCTATTCCGCCAACGATGCGTTGCTCAATTATGATATGGACAGCGATGTGGCAAAAAGAGTGGCTTACCTCAACATTGCCAATAAACAGTTGAAGCGTCTTGGTGAGCTGGTAGAAAACATTCTCGCAATGAGTATGGAAAGGCGCAGAACCTTGCAGCTCCGACCCGAAACGATACATCTGCAGCCCTTTATCGAAGATATTGCTGCCGCTCAGCGCATGAGAGCCGACAAGCATATTGAAATTGAAGTTGAATCAGATTCCACTCTTACCGTAGAAGCCGACAAGTCGCATTTATCAAACATTATCAATAATCTGATTGATAATGCCATCAAATACTCGGGCGAGAGTGTGAGAATAAATCTGAAATGCAGCACTATGGGGATAAGTGTGGCCGACAACGGAGTCGGCATTCCGGCAAAGGCCCTCCCCTACCTTTTCAACAAATTCTACCGTGTTCCAAACGGCAACATACAGGAAGTTAGGGGCTACGGAATAGGACTGTATTATGTCAAAAACATTCTCGACAAGATGGGCTGGAGCATAAGCGTAGACAGCAAAGAGGGGCGAGGGTCTGTATTCACAATAAAATTCAGAAAAGATGAGCTATAGGATACTTTTTGTAGAAGATGAGACCGATCTTACATTGATTGTGGCCGATACTCTCAGGAGCCAGGGCTATGATGTTGTCACAGCGGCGGACGGAGCCGAAGGTCTTGAAAAATTCAGAAATGGCAATGTCGATATTGTTGTGGCCGACGTAATGATGCCTAAAATGGACGGTTTTTCGCTTGCCAGGGAAATAAGGAAATTTTCGCCGGCTGTGCCATTGTTGTTTCTCACGGCTAAAAGCACTATCGATGATGTCGAAGAGGGTTTTGAATCAGGCGCAAACGACTATCTCAAGAAGCCTTTCGAACTGCGCGAACTTATTGTGAGAATAAAGGCTCTTATGCGCAGAGCGACTCCCGACCGCAGCAATGACATAATCTTCCGAATCGGCTGCTATAGCTTTAATGTATCGACCCAGACATTATCGTTCGATAAGCATGAGGTACAGTTATCACACTTCGAAGCCAGAATACTGGAGCATCTGGCAGGCAATATCGGAAAGACAGTAGATGCCTCTCAGCTAATGATTGCCGTATGGCAAAGAGACGAACCAAGCAACCGTAACTCGCTGCACGGATATATACACAAACTACGGCGGGCGTTGCGCCACGACCCGGCAATCTCCATAATCAATCAGCGCGGTTTCGGGTATATGCTCGCTGTCAAGAATGTGCTATAGCGCGGGCCACAGCCATGCCATCGATGGCCGCAGAAACGATGCCTCCGGCATATCCGGCACCTTCGCCACACGGATATAGACCGTCTACCGCAATATGGCGCATGGTCTCGCGGTCGCGGGGCACGCGTACGGGCGAAGAGGTGCGTGTCTCGTCGCCGATAAGCACGGCCTCGTTGGTTAGGAAGCCTCTCTGCTTGGCTCCGAACACCTTGAAGCCCTCCTGTAATCTACGGGCAACCCCTGAAGGCAGCAGATGGTCGATGCGTGCGCTTATAAGCCCCGGAGGGTAAGATGACCGGGGAAGAGTTTCAGACCGGCGCCCTTCGACAAAGTCTATCATTCGCTGAGCCGGAGCCTGCTGGGTGTGGCCGGATGCCTCAAAGAAATCTCTCTCAATTTTCTCTTGAAAACGCATCATTTTCAGGGCGTTTTCTTTTGCATCGGCAACATCGGGAATGTCTTCCGGCAAAATTTCCACAACCATGCCCGAATTGGCCCAGCGTGTGCCACGGTTGGCCGGCGACATACCGTTGACAACGAGTTGCCCTGGTGCACTTGCCGCGGGAATGATGTATCCGCCCGGGCACATGCAGAATGAGTAGACCGCGCGGCCATCGACACGTGTAAGCATGCTGTATTCGGCCGCCGGAAGGTATTTTCCGCGTCCTTCAGGCGAATGGTACTGTATGCGGTCAATGAGCTCCTGAGGGTGCTCGAGGCGCACCCCGACGGCAATGCCTTTAGGCTCTATGGCGACGCCGCTTTCGGCAAGCATATGGTAGACATCGCGTGCTGAGTGGCCCGTAGCGAGCACTACCGGGCCTCGCCACTCTCTGCCGTCGGCCGCTCTGACGCCTTCTACATGCAAGCCGTCCATAATCAGCGCTGTAACCTTGGTGCCGAAGTGTACTTCGCCTCCACAGGCTATGATAGTCTCGCGTATTGCTTTTATGACAGCAGGCAGACGATCGGTGCCTATGTGCGGGTGTGCGTCGACCAGAATCTCTGCCTGAGCGCCATGCTGATGCAGGATTTTCAACACCTTATCGACTGGCCCGCGTTTCTTGCTTCGGGTATAGAGTTTCCCGTCGGAGTAAGCGCCCGCCCCTCCCTCGCCGAAACAATAATTTGAATCGGGGTCTACAGTTCCTGTGCGGCTTATCGCCACCATGTCGCGGCGCCGGGAATCAACGTCCTTTCCGCGCTCAAGAACTATCGGCTTGATTCCCGCCTCTATAAGTTCGAGAGCCGCAAAGAGACCCGCAGGCCCCGCTCCTACAACAACAGTCTGGCGGGAATCGTCGACAGGACGGTATTCCACAGGCTCGAAAGCCACAGCCGCTTCATCTATCTTATCGATGTGGACTTTCACGGTGAGATTCAGCACGACGTTGCGCTGCCGGGCATCGATTGAGCGGCGCACAATATCTACACGCGCTATGCGGTCTTTGGATATATGAAGTTCGCGGGCACATCGGCCAGCCAGAAGTGTAGGTGTAGCAGCCGTAGCTGGGTCTACACGAAGTTCTAATGTTTCAGGCATGGAGATTGTATGCTGTTGAGATGACGGGCTATCCGCCGGTTCATTATCAATACGGTGACGAGAGCAAGAGCAAAGGCGATAAAGTCGCTGCTACACATTGCAATCCAGACTCCATCGACGCCATAGTGCGGAGGCAGAATCCAGAGCAGCGGCACAAGAAAGATGAGCTGGCGTGTAAGCGACAGGAATATGGAGAGTTTCGGTTTGCCGATAGATTGAAAATAGTTCTGAATCACAATCTGAGCGCCTACAAGGGGATAGAATATGAAGTAAATGCGGAAACCGCTTCGGGCTATGGCAATCATAGCCTTGTCGGTGGTAAAAAGATTGCTTAGAACGTCCGGAAAAAGTTCTGTGGCAGCCCAGCCGACGCAAGCTATTCCTGTAGCGAGGATTATACCTTTTTTAAGGGTTGCATTCACTCTCTGCCAGTTTGCCGCACCGAAATTATAGCCCAAAATAGGCTGCATGCCCTGTGTGATTCCGAAAATTATCATGACAAAGAACATGGTTGTGCGGTTGATGATACCATATGCCCCGACCGCAAGATTGCCGTCGGCACCGGCATTCTCCAAAAGAGCCTTGTTTATAAAAACCACCACAAGACAGGCACAACAGTTCATCAGGAAAGGCGACAGACCGATTGAGTATATACGCCTTATAAGCTCGCCGGATATGCGCCAGCATTCACGGGTAAAGTGGATATAGCTTTTCTTAGACATGAAATGCCACAACACCCATATGAATGCTGCGGACTGCCCCATGATAGTAGCCATGGCAGCCCCGGCAATACCACGGTCAAGGACAAAAATCATGACTGGCGCCGCTACTATATTGACACCGACAGACAGAAGCGCCGACACCATTGCCTTGCGCGGATAGCCGGTAGCGCGCATAAGGTTGTTCAGGCCAAGGAATACATATGAAATAGGAGTGCCGAGTATGATTATATACATGAATTCGCGCGCATATCCTATAGTCTCGTCGGTAGCTCCGAAAAACAACAGAATAGGGTCGAGGAATGTCAGACCAATTATGACGATAAAAATCGAATGGATAAGGCAGAGAATCGTCACATTACCCACGACCATCGATGCTTTCTCAACATTTTTCTGTCCGAGAAAAATAGAAGATATCGTGGCTCCGCCTACAGCTACAAGCACACAGAACGCCACTACCAGGTTCATCAGCGGAAATGTGATGGCAAGGCCTGTAATAGCCATCGAACCCACTCCTCGGCCTATAAATATGCTGTCTATGATATTATAGAGCGATGTAGCAAGACTTGCCACAATAGCCGGCAAGGAATACTGCACCAGCAGTTGTCCTATGGTTTTGGTGCCAAGGTCATTGGGATTGCTTTTCGGCTGAGCTATCGAGTCGGTCATAGTTAAAAACGTTGAAATCGCAATTATGGTATCTATGAAACAAAAAGCCGTTCGAAAAAAGATTCGTACGGCTTTCACTCTTTTAGTGGCGGGGGCAGGACTCGAACCTACGACCTTTGGGTTATGAGCCCAACGAGCTACCACTGCTCCACCCCGCGATGTTTTGATGGTGCAAAGGTAGGCACTTTATCTGAAACCTCCAAATTCATTAACAACATTTAACATCGCCAATTACTTGTTCGGCAACCTTTACCTTGAAAGGATTTTAAAAATAAAATTTAGAGCCCCTCCACAGCACCAATCATTAACGACTAAATATCAGCATATTGACAAAAGCTCACTGCTTGCCATATTTCTTTTCGAAAATATCGAAGTGCTCCTCTCCCCATTTAAGCATCATATCAATTATGGGGATTAGAGATAATCCAAGTTCGGTTATCTTGTATTCAGAGCGAGGCGGAAGCTCAGGAAAAATTGTTTTAACAACGAGTCCGTCCTCAACCATCTCTTTCAGTTGAATGTCAAGCACTCGCGGAGTGGCTTCCGGCAGACATTTGTGTATCTCGCTCGGTCGCAGCGGCTCACCGTTTCTTAATTCATCAAGAATACACGACTTCCATTTCGATTCAATCAGACTCATTGTGAGCCTTAACGGACAGTCCAAATCCACGGGTATTTTCTTTTCGTATGCCATCGATTCTGTCTAATTTATCTTTCAGTTTACAAAGTTAGTCAATAACTACCTAATTACCATATACCGAAAAATTTTTCGGTATATGAATAATTTTTCGGTACTTGATTTTAAGACATTACCACTATAACTTTGCATTCAATAATCGCCTTGGCGCTTTGCCTTGGTAAAGGAAATCAAACAAATACTTAAAGATATGAGAGACGAAATCAAAGAATACGAAGCAGTGGCTAAAGCCGCCGAGAAGTTTGTAAAGAGTGTAGCCGAAGGCAACAGCGAATATGCAAAGTCTCTGTTTACTGATGACGCCGTGCTGTTCGGCATACTGAACGGAACGGTTGAACGCGGCTCAATCGAGCAGTTCTACCACAATGTCGATACTGTCGGAGCCGGAGCCGAATTCAAGGCACGAATCGACGTACTTGCCATTGAAGAGACCGTAGCTGTTGTCCGTGTCCTCGAAGAAGGCTGGGGCGGGTCCATTGATTTCACCGACTTTCTTCTGCTGCTCAAACTCAACGGCGAATGGAAGAGCGTAGCAAAAGCCTACAACCAGAACTCGGATACAATCAATAAATAATCTAAAGTCACCCTCTCACGGTTTCATATTACCTACAAAAGGATGTATTAAATTTCAAATTTAGGATACCCTCTTGCATAGGTCGGGCCGCCGCTCGCTATCAAGAACGCACACAGCAATTTATTGGATATGGAAGATGATGAATAGCAAGATTTTTGCTAACTTTGCAACATGACAAGTAAAGAATTTGCAAAAGGTATTAACAATTACCGCAAGATAGTCGGTAATCAATTCGGCTTTAAGAAAAGTGGATACGTCAGCTATAAAGTAGTAAACGGCTATTTTTTCTATATACTTCATCTTGTCGATGTATGTGTTGATTTGAAAGTTAAGCCTCTCTATGTAGACGATTTGTGGTGGGATATTTTCCAAATGCCAGAAAACAAAAAACCGTTAAGTTTGCGTGGAAATGGAGCCTTTGCTTTGTCCGGTGAGCTTATTGGTGAATTTCAAACATTTGTTGGAAGTTATAAGAATTATATAGAGCAAGATTTTGAGATAATCTGGACTTCGTTTTTTAACAAAATCGAAGCTGAAATAGCAAATTTCATTTCTAAAAATCCGTCGGCAGACCGATACATGCCCCCCACTACAAATATGCGTGGTGATGTTTCATTAACTTATCTTATAGCTCTATTGCACAATAACAAAGTACACAAAGTTATCGAACTTATCCACGAAGCTCGAAAAAATAATAGCTGTTGTGGAATGACCCAGTGGATTGACGATAAGGAAATAGATGGTTATTCGTTTATATTGAAATATGCAAATTCAATACTATAACTTGTATTTTACGGCATGAAACGGCTTATGTATCTTCGCAAAACATAAGCCGTTTTCTATTCATATCCTAACGCTGCCGAAGTCTGCCACGTCGATGCCTTTATAAAAGAGGTCAAACTCCGAGCCGCGACTTCCACCGCTGGCGCAACAATGAAATGCTTATACCCACATACAAACAGTGAGGTCGTAAATACCCCAACAGATAATAGAGGCAACGAAAATTACGATGAAGAAACGTAAGGGCTTAGACTTTATAATTTTGTACTTATTGCAGACCAAAAGCAGAAAATATGCTACTACTGCAATTATTGCGTAAACATACCAATGTGTTTGCATGATTCTTTGATTTTGAAACTTTCCTATTAGACTCGAATTTACGCAAAAAATTACAGATGTGCATGAAAAGATTTTACTTTAACATAAACCGACGTCTCACGCAGCTTTTTCCGATAATAGACCAGGCTCTCGGCGAACTTCAACCAGAGACTGGTGAGCCATTCTGTAAGCCGAAATCTATTTGACACTCTTTTCCCTCTAAATAAGCAACCAGTGGCTCCACGTCTGCCGACAGCCTTTATCGAATACCTATGCGATTATTATGACGACTGGATAATTGCTGGAAATTTCGAGTCTAATATTTTTGCAAAACGCACCAATAAGCCAACAAGCTATTCTGTAGCACAACAGCAAACCACGGCAATATAGGAATGATTATTATAATTTAATTATTGAAATTATATGGTTTTACAATTTTTTTGTTGTAAATTTGCCACAAATGCAATGCATTTACACACACTTTGAATCTCAAAATTACCTAACGTAAGGCACCTTAACCAATTGCTATGAAAAACATGAAAAAACTATTTCTGTTATTGTCTATGGCCGTTTTGTCGGCTGGCAATATGAAAGCGGACGAAACGCGTACGTTCACCCATGACAATGAAGACTATTCAATCAACACCCTGTGGATAAACCTTGATGCAGTATCTGACTATCAAATACAGAAGTACGAAAATGAAAACTGGCTTTATTCTCCGTTCTTCTTTGTGAAAGACGAAGTGATATATATGACCAAAGATGCCTCAAGCACACAGAGCACAAGCCTGATGGCTATTGACGGCAAGAGCGGAAACTTCAAAGAAATCGTTCCGATCGACTGGGGCAACTTCACCCCAAATTCCGTGGCTGCAGTCTATGGAGGAGTAGACAGCGAGAGCACCTGCTATGTGGCTTCATACGGAACTTCGACTTCAGACGACTATCCATTCATAATATATCCGCTTGAATTCACCGCGGCAGGACAACCCAAAGTTGTAGGACAGTATAAACTTGAAATGGGCGCCAACTGGTGGATCAAATCCGTCGAAATCCATGGAAGCCTGATGGAGGGCAATTTCACGGTCACATCGTTAATCTGGGATAAGATGAGAGTAGGTGACAACGAGACTTTACGCTCAAGCATCGGCATGTGGCAATATTCCCAATATCAGCAGACAGCCAGAAAAGAATATGTTCAGCCGCTAACAGTGTGTGACATATTTATGGTCGCAGACAACAAAATAATTGTACACGACCGTCACAATGTAGGCAACCAGGCAGCACACAGCGCCAGTGCGATTGCAGCCACCCCAAGCCTTTTCACAATCGACGAAAACGGCATGAATCTACATTCGGCCATAGAGCCATCTGATGACGACGACAACCTCGGAAACGGAATGGCTGTCTTTACACTGGGGGAAGACAAGCATTTTATGGTGTATGCATCAAGCGGCCTTCCTGTCGAATTCAAACTGCTTGCATTGCCCGATTACCCGGAATCGCTTGCAAACGCCCATATAATATGCACATTGACTCCTAAATCAGTAGGCCTCGGCATCGATGCAGCCAAAGATGACCGCGAAAAAACCGGCGTATTCATTGAGAAAAAAGACGACAACACGGCAACTATCTACGTCACAGGAAATAAAAGAGGCATGGCTGCCTACACAATAAAACGAGAGGCGCCGTTGAATACCGGTGTGGAATCCATAGCCACCGACGAACAATATCCCACAGAATATTACACCGTTACAGGACTGCAAATTCCGGAAAAACCGTCGACCGGATTCTACATCGAAAAACGAGGACCTAAAACAGCAAAAAAATTCGCCAAATAACCCACCCCTCCATAAGCATTTAAACTCACCCCAATAAACATGGCCGCATCAGACCGCAAGTTCGATACGGCCATGCACCATATCTGCTGAATACATCATCGCACCATTGGCCATCAAAAAACTCACCTCCAACCCTTCACAAATTGACGCACCTTAAACTTTTCAAGCCCACATAAACTACCTGACATACTGTGCAATAGGCGATACGCATGCCATCGTCCTGAAGACGTCGCCACATGTCGAGCTTGCGCATCTGTTGCTTGTGCAGCCCGGCAGCGACGTTCTCACGGTTGCGGG